>WFTX01000311.1 GCA_015485235.1 Nitrospirota bacterium
CATGGAGGTAGAGCTGATAACAGTGGTGGCGATGGAAGAGGGGCTGAGGTTTGCAATCAGGGAAGGTGGCCGGACGGTGGGAGCCGGTGTGGTCACCAAGATCATAGAGTAGGAATAGGCCGGAGAGAACTTTAAGGAGAATATGCGGTGAGAGATATAATACTGCTACAGTGTACAGAGTGCAAGAACAAGAATTATTCCACGATGAAGAACAAGCGGAATACCCCTGACAAGCTCCAGTTGAAGAAGTACTGTAACAACTGCAGGCGGCATACTGTTCATAAAGAGACCAAGGCTTGAGCGGTCCTGAGATCGTGGGGATTGAAGGGGAATGATTTTTTACAGGCCAGTAGCTCAATTGGTAGAGCACCGGACTCCAAATCCGGGGGTTGTGGGTTCGAGACCTGCCTGGCCTGCCATGCTTATTCGTGACCCTGGGGCAGGTACGGCTCCGGGGTCATGATATGATCCTTTAATAAGAGGCAAAGGCGGAGAGAGAAATGCTCGAACGAATCAAGAATTTCTTCAGGGAAGTAAGGGCGGAGTACAAAAAGGTGGTTTTCCCGACCAAAGAGGAGCTTATCGGCTCTACCTGGGTCGTTATCATCTCGAGTATAATCGTGGCGGTCTTCCTCGGCGTGGTTGACCTCATATTAACCAGGTTTGTCCAATACATTTTGAGGTAAGGTAAATATGGCTAAAAGCTGGTACGCAGTGCATACATATTCAGGCTTTGAGGAGAAGGTGAAGGCCTCGATAGAGGAACGGGCCAGAAAGAAGGGCCTGGCTGAGAAGATTGAGAGGATACTTATCCCTACGGAGAAGGTGATAGAGCTCCGGGGAGGAAAGAAGCGGGAGGCTGACAAGAAGTTCTATCCAGGATACATCCTGGTGGAAATGGAGCTTGACGACGAGACCTGGCATCTTGTGAGGAGCATCCCGAGGGTGACCGGCTTTGTGGGAGGGACAAGACCTGTTGCTCTTCCGGATGAAGAGGTGGATGTCATTATCCAGCAGATAGAGAGGGCACCTCAGCAGCAGCCCAAGACCGAGTACGAGGAGGGCGAAAGCGTCCGGATAATAGACGGTCCCTTCACAAACTTCGTCGGAGTGGTGGATGAGGTGGATATGGATCACGGAAGACTCAAGGTGATGGTCAGCATCTTCGGAAGACAGACTCCCGTGGAGCTGAATTTCTATCAGGTGGAAAAGACATAAATACTGCAGGTTGAGGCCAAGGTTAAGGCTGAGGTTAGCTGGGTAGTGGCATGATCAACCTTGACCTTAACCTTAACCTTAACCTAATTCTTTACGAGGAGGATATATGGCAAAGGAAGTCTTAGCCGAAGTCAGGCTTCAGATACCTGCAGGGAAGGCGTCCCCTGCACCACCCGTGGGACCGGCCCTTGGTCCGCACGGGATAAACATAATGGATTTCTGTAAGCAGTTCAATGCCAAGACGGAGAAGATGGGTGATACGATCATCCCCGTTGTCCTGACTGTTTACACGGACAGGTCATTCTCCTTTATAACCAAGACCCCTCCTGCTGCCGAGCTGATAAAGAAGGCCGCCGGGATCATCAAGGGGACTTCCGAGGCAGGCAAGGAGATGGTCGGCAAGATCACCCTTGACCAGGTGAGGGAGATAGCCCAGACCAAGATGCCGGATCTCAACGCCTATACCGTTGATGAGGCGATGAAGATAATCATTGGAACGGCCAGGAGTATGGGGGTCGAGGTCACGGAAGGTTGACCTGCCACCGGTAAGACTGGAATTTCAAGGTTTAGTATAGATACTTAGGAGGTTTCATGGGAAAGAAGATTGCGGAAGCCAAGGAAAAAGTGGAGAGGCTCAGGGACTATTCCCTTGAGGAGGCCATTGAGCTTCTAAAGAACCTCTCCTTTGCAAAATTTGATGAGACCCTTGAGATGGCCGTCAACCTGGGTGTAGACCCGAAGAAATCGGATCAGATGGTCCGGGGAACGGTGGTCCTGCCCCATGGAACGGGGAAACCCGTAAAGGTCCTTGTCTTTGCAAAGGGTGAGAAGGAGAAGGAGGCCAGGGATGCCGGTGCCGATTATGTAGGTGGAGAGGAACTGGTGGAGAAGATCCAGGGAGGATGGCTGGATTTTGACAAGGCCGTGGCAACTCCGGACATGATGAGCGTTGTCGGTAAACTGGGTAAGATACTTGGCCCCAGGGGTATGATGCCCAACCCGAAGCTGGGGACGGTCACCTTTGATGTGGCAAAGGCGGTAAAGGAGATAAAGGCCGGCAAGGTCGATTTCAGGGTTGAAAAGGGCGGAATAGTCCATATGCCCGTGGGTAAGCTCTCCTTTGACAAGGAAAAGCTGGCTGATAATATAACGGCAGCCCTTGAGACGATCATCAGGGCAAAGCCTTCGGCTGCCAAGGGCAGGTATATAAAGCGTGTCACCCTTTCATCCACGATGGGACCGGGTGTCAGGGTGGATGTCTCCACCATATCGAAGAAGGCTGCATAGAGATAACCGAGGGGCCTTGTCCCAAGGGAGCCCTCCTGTTTCTGCCGCTTTCACGGCAGGGAGGGAAGCAAATCGGTCAGAGACAGCAGGTCGGAAAGGGTAAATGGCGAGAGATTTCTGCCAGCCTGCCGAGACCGGGGTTGGTTTAGCGGTGTTCTGTCTCTGGGAAAGGAGGTTAGCACTGAAGACAAGAAAGGAAAAGGCTGAGGAGATGGAGCTTCTCCGGGAGAAGTTTCAGAGGGCCAAGGGCGTGGTCTTTACAGACTACAAGGGCCTGACGGTCCATGAGGTCTCCCAGATGAGGCGGAGTCTCCGGGAGGCGGAGATTGAGTACAGGGTGGTGAAGAACACCCTCGCAAGGATCGCCTCCAAAGATACTCCCCTGGAAGTGGCGGCGGAGTATTTTACAGGGCCCGTGGGCCTTGCCATCGGTTACGATGATCCCGTTATTGTTGCGAAAAAGGTTCTTGAATATGCAAAGGAGAACGAAAAGTTCGGGGTCAGGGCCGGGATGGTGGAAGGCCGGCTTGTGGATGTGGATGAGTTGAAGGCGGTTGCAAAACTCCCGCCCCGTGATGTCCAGCTTGCCATGCTTGCCGGAGCCTTTTCAGCACCCCTTACCAAGATGGCATCACTGCTTCAGGCGACGGTCCAGCAGCTAGGCTATGCCCTTAATGCCCTCAGGGCTAAAAAGGAAGAGGGATAGAAAAATTCAAGAATAGATCAGTATAAAGGAGGTTTTTAAATGGCTGAAATCACAAAGGAGCAGGTATTTGAGTTTTTTGACAAGATGACCATACTGGAAATGTCCGAATTCATCAAGGAGTTCGAGGACCGCTATGGTGTACAGGCTGCTGCCCCTGTGGCGGTGGCGGCAGCCCCTGCAGCAGGTGCTGCCGGAGGTGGAGAGGAGGCAGCCGAAGAGAAGGTGAGTTTTGATGTCATCCTTTCAGCTGCAGGAGACAAGAAGATCCAGGTGATCAAGGCGGTCAGGGAGATAACCGGTCTTGGGCTGAAGGAGGCCAAGGCCCTGGTGGATGGTGCACCGAAGCCGGTGAAGGAAGGTGTCTCCAAGGAAGAGGCTGAGAGCATAAAGGCAAAACTTGAGGAGCAGGGAGCGACTGTGGAGGTCAAGTAGCAGTTTAAGGGAAGGACAAGGTCAGGACCGGGAGGCGGCAGTCCCGGCCCTGACTTCAAATTTTTTAATCTTGAAAGGAGAACCATGGCACAGGTTTTAAGAGAACGGAAAAATTTTGGAAAGGTTCCCCCGCTCCTTGATGTTCCCTACCTGATGGAGTTCCAGAAGAACTCCTACGAAAGATTCCTCCAGCAGACCGTTGAACCTTCAAAGAGAGAGGATATCGGCCTTCAGGCTGCCCTTAAGGGTGTATTTCCCATATCTGATTATAATGAAACTGCCACCATCGAGTTCATTGAATATCATATCGGCGAACCGAAACTTACCAATCGTGAATGTCTTGAAAAGGGTGTGACCTATGGCGCCCCCTTGAAGATAAAGGTCCGGCTCAACCTCTATGAATATGACCAGAACGACCGGAAGGTCCTGAAGGAGTCGAGGGAGCAGGATGTATATATCGGTGAGATCCCCCTCATGACCGAGACGGGGACTTTTATCATAAACGGGACAGAAAGGGTGATTGTGAGCCAGTTGCACCGTTCACCGGGGATCTTCTTTGCCCCGGATAAGACGAAGACCCATGTGAGCGGCAGGCCACTATATACCTCCCGGGTGATCCCGGCGAGGGGATCATGGCTTGACTTCGAGTTCGATACAAAGGACCTCCTCTATGTGAGGATAGACAGGAGGAGAAAGATTCCCGCAACGATCGTCCTGAAGGCCCTGGGCTATTCCAACGAAGAGCTGTTGAGGATATTCTATCCCTCCGAGACGGTATACCTGAAGGGGAAGGAGTTCATGCGGCCCGTTTCAGACGTTCTGATCGGGAGCAAGATCAGGTCCGAGATACTCCATCCTGAAACAGGCGAGGTGATCGTCAGGGAAGGTGGCAAGATCTCAAAGGCCGCCTACCGGAAACTGACCAATGCCGGAATCAAGGAGATCCCCATCACCTGGGATGAGATAATCGGGAGGGTGACCCTTAAGGATGTTGTTGATCCTGATACGGGTGAGATAATCCTCGAGAGTAATGAGCAGATAACCGAGGAGGTGCTCGAGAAGATAAGGGCACTCGGGATCGACTCGCTGGAACTCCTGTTCATTGATAATGTCAGGTTTCTTCCCTCTCTCAGGGATACGCTGATGACTGACAAGGTAGGCAGCAGGGAAGAGGCCCTTATTGAGATATACAAGAAACTCAGGCCCGGCGAGCCCTCCACCCTCGAGGCTGCCGAGGAGCTCTTTCATGGCCTGTTCTTTGATTCGAAACGGTATGATCTCTCCCCGGTAGGTCGGCTGAAGATCAACAAGAAACTGGGGCTCGATATCCCCCTTGAGACGAGGGTGCTCACAGACAAGGACATAATCGAGATGGTCCGGTATCTCCTGATGCTCAGGACCGGCCGTGGTGAGGTTGACGACATAGACCATCTGGGTAACAGGAGGATAAGAGGGGTCGGTGAGCTCCTTGAGAACCAGTTCAGGATAGGTCTGATGCGGATGGAGAGGGCGATGAAGGAGAAGATGACCCTGACCGAGCTTGATGAGGCGATGCCCCATGACATCATCAACGCCAAACCTGTCATGGCCGCGGTAAAGGAGTTCTTCGGCTCCAGCCAGCTCAGCCAGTTCATGGATCAGACCAACCCGCTTTCAGAGATCACCCATAAGAGGAGACTGAGCGCTCTCGGCCCCGGTGGCCTTACCAGGGAGAGGGCAGGATTCGAGGTCAGGGACGTCCATCCCACCCATTACGGGAGGATCTGTCCTATCGAGACCCCTGAAGGTCCGAACATAGGACTGATAACCTCTCTCGCCACCTATGCAAGGGTGAACGAGTATGGTTTCATAGAGGTGCCCTACAGGAAGGTGAAGAACGGGAGGGTTACAGAGGAGATAGAGTACCTCACTGCGATTGATGGTGAACTCCATGTAATAGCCGAAGCCACCACACCCGTTGACAAGCGGGGAAGGCTGATAGGCGATACCGTCCCTGCCCGGCTTGGCGGGGACTTCAAGATGGTCCCGCCCGAGGAGGTGGAGTACATGGACGTCTCACCAAAGCAGATCGTAGGTGTCTCGGCCAGCCTGATCCCCTTCCTGGAAAACGACGATGCCAACAGGGCCCTCATGGGTTCCAACATGCAGAGGCAGGCGGTACCGCTTCTGGTGCCCGAGGCCCCGGTGGTCGGTACAGGTATGGAGGCGGTTGCTGCAAGGGACTCGGGAGTTGTAGTGATCGCAAAGCGGAACGGTATTGTTGAGAAGGCCGATGCCGACAGGATCGTGGTGAGGGTGACAGAGAGAGGCGGGGGGGTGGACATATACAACCTCGTTAAGTTCAGCCGTTCGAACCAGGGGACCTGTTTCAACCAGAAACTCCTGGTCAAGACGGGTGACAGGGTGAAGAAGGGTGACATCCTCGCCGACGGGCCGAGCACGGACCTCGGGGAACTTGCCCTGGGAAAGAACGTCCTGGTCGCCTTCATGCCCTGGGGAGGGTACAACTTTGAGGATGCAATTCTGATCAGCGAGAGACTGGTAAAGGAGGATGTCTATACATCCATACATATAGAGGAGTTTGAGGTTGAGGCGAGAGAGACAAAGTTAGGGCCTGAGGAGATCACCCGGGATATCCCGAATGTGGGAGAAGAGGCCCTCAAGGATCTTGATGAGAGCGGGATAGTCAGGATAGGGGCAGAGGTCCAGCCCGGTGACATCCTGGTCGGGAAGATCACCCCCAAGGGAGAGTCCCAGCTTACACCAGAGGAGAAACTACTGAGGGCGATCTTCGGTGAGAAGGCAGAGGACGTCAAGGACTCATCCCTGAGGGTTCCGCCGGGGATTGAGGGGACCATCGTGGACGTGAAGGTCTTTGCAAGAAAGGGGACCGAGAAGAGTGAGCGTGAAAAGAACATAGAAGAAGACGAGATCCGGCGCCTTCAGGAGGATCTGGAGGAGCAGGTGCGGATATACAGTGAAGAGGCCTACTCCAAGGTCAGGGAACTGCTTCTTGGGCAGGCGGCAGCTGAAGACGTGAAGGTACCGAGGATAAAGGAGATAATCTGCCGGAAGGGACACAAGATTACCGAGAAACACCTCGGCAGGGTGAAGGATCAGTACCTTAACCGGATTCAGGTGAAGGACCAGAAAGTCCAGAAGAAGGTCGACACCTACCTTGATGATCTGCAGCAGGTTGTAAGGAGACTCCAGAAGAGTTATGACGAGCGGCTTGAAAGGCTGAAGAAGGGCGATGAGCTTCCGCCGGGTGTGAACAAGATGGTGAAGGTATTCATAGCGATGAAGCGGAAGATCCAGATTGGAGACAAGATGGCTGGAAGGCACGGAAACAAGGGTGTTATTTCCATGGTCCTTCCTGTTGAGGATATGCCCTATCTCCCGGATGGTACACCTGTTGACATCGTCCTGAACCCCCTCGGGGTTCCGTCCCGGATGAATGTGGGACAGGTTCTGGAGACTCACCTCGGCTGGGCAGCAAAGGTGCTCGGTCTGCATATAGCCTCACCCGTATTTGAAGGGGTGAAGGAGAAGGAGATAAAGGAACTCCTGAAAAAGGCCGGCCTCCCGACAAGCGGACAGTCGATCCTGTACGACGGGAAGACAGGGGAGCCCTTTGAGAGACCGGTGACGGTGGGATATATGTACATGCTCAAGCTTCATCACCTCGTGGATGACAAGGTCCATGCCCGGTCCATCGGGCCATACTCACTCGTGACCCAGCAACCGCTGGGTGGCAAGGCCCAGTTCGGAGGCCAGAGGCTTGGGGAGATGGAGGTCTGGGCGCTGGAGGCCTATGGTTCTGCCTACACCCTTCAGGAATTTCTGACTGTCAAGAGTGATGACGTCCAGGGACGGGGCAAGATGTATGTGGCGATCGTGAAAGGTGATGCGAGCCTTGAGTCCGGCGTACCCGAGTCATTCAACGTCCTTATAAAGGAACTCCAGAGTCTTGGGCTGGATGTGGAACTCCTTCAGAAGAAGAAAAAGGTCACAAAGAACTGAAGCGAGAGATTCGGAAGGACCGGCTCTGATTATATATATGAACCATAACCAATGAGAATGAAGGGAGAAGGAAATTGGAAGAGATTTATGCCCTTTTTCAGAAGCCCAAAAATCCAAAGGACTTTGATGCAATCCGGGTAAAGATTGCATCGCCCGAGAAGATCAGGGAATGGTCCTATGGTGAGGTAAAGAAACCTGAGACGATAAATTACCGGACCTTCAAGCCGGAGCGGGACGGGCTCTTCTGTGCAAAGATCTTCGGGCCCACTAAGGACTGGGAATGTCTCTGCGGCAAATACAAGAGGATGAAGCACCGCGGGGTGGTCTGCGACAAGTGCGGTGTCGAGGTGATACAGGCCCGGGTAAGGAGGGAGAGGCTGGGGCATATCGAACTTGCCACCCCAGTCGCCCATATCTGGTTCCTGAAGGGAATTCCAAGCAGGATCGGGACTCTGCTGGACATGACCATGAGGAACCTCGAGAGGGTACTCTACTTTGAGAGCTATATCGTGATAGATCCCGGAGAGACAGGCCTCAAGGAGAAGCAGCTCCTTTCAGAGGAGGAGTACAAGCAGGCGATTGCCGAGCACGGGACAAAGTTCAAGGCCGGTATGGGGGCTGAGGCGATAAGGGAACTCCTCCGGGCTGTGGACCTTGACGGTCTTGCCGCTGAACTGAAGACAAAGATACAGGAGTCTTCATCGCTGGGGCAGAAGAGGAAACTGACGAAGCGGCTGAAGATAGTGGAGGCCTTCAGGAAGTCAGGCAACCAGCCGGAATGGATGATAATGGATGTGATCCCCGTGCTCCCGCCTGAACTGAGGCCCCTTGTCCATCTGGATGGCGGGAGGTTCGCCACTTCAGACCTGAACGACCTCTACAGGAGGGTCATAAACAGGAACAACAGGCTTAAGCGGCTCATGGACCTTAAGGCTCCGAGCGTGATAATAAAGAACGAAAAAAGGATGCTCCAGGAGGCGGTTGACGCCCTCTTTGACAACACAAAGAGGACAAAGGCGATGAAGAGTTCCACAAAGCGGCCCCTGAAGTCACTGAGTGATATGATAAAGGGGAAACAGGGCCGCTTCCGGCAGAACCTCCTGGGTAAGAGGGTGGACTATTCAGGCAGGTCCGTCATCGTGGTGGGACCGGAACTCAAGCTCCACCAGTGCGGACTTCCCAAGGTTATGGCCCTTGAGCTCTTCAAGCCCTTTGTCTTCAATAAACTTGAAGAGAAGGGGTATGTAACAACCATCAAGCATGCAAAGAAGATGGTGGAGATGGAGACCGATGAGGTATGGGATGCCCTGGAGGAGGTAATCAGGGAGCATCCTGTTCTCCTGAACAGGGCCCCCACACTCCACAGACTCGGGATACAGGCCTTTGATCCCATTCTGGTCGAAGGGAAGGCGATCAAGCTTCATCCCCTGGTCTGTACGGCCTACAATGCAGACTTTGACGGAGACCAGATGGCGGTACATGTTCCTCTTTCGATCGAGGCCCAGATAGAGGCAAGGGTCCTGATGATGTCTGTGAACAACCTCCTTTCACCGGCCAACGGGAAACCCATAGTATTCCCCACCCAGGACATGGTCCTCGGGATATACTACCTTACCAAGGAAAGGATAGGGGCAAAGGGTGAGGGCATGATCTTTGCCGATCCTGAAGAGGTGAGATCGGCCTATGATGCAGGGGTGGTCTCGGAGCATGCCCGGGTGAAGGTACGTCTGGATGGTAAGATTATCGATACCACCGTGGGCAGGGTTCTCTTCAGTGAGATTCTTCCCGAAGGTATCCCCTTCGAGTACATAAACAGGGAACTCAGCAAGAAGGATATACAGAACCTTGTTGACTTCTGTTACAAGAAGATAGGAAGGCGGGAGGCCGTTGTCTTCCTCGACAACCTGGAGCGTCTCGGCTTTGCCATGGCTACCAAGTCAGGCATCTCCATCTGCATGGATGACATGCATATTCCGAGCAAGAAGGCCGAGATAATCCGTGAGGCCGAGCAGGAAGTCCTGGAGGTTTACAAACAGTACTCCGATGGCCTTATAACCCAGGGTGAGCGTTACAACAAGGTCATAGATATCTGGGCCAATGTTACCGAGCGGGTTGCCGAGGAGATGATGAAAGAGCTTGGCGCTGAAGATGGTGAAGACCTCTCAGAAGAGGAACTCCAGGAGAGGCGGGCATTCAACAGCATCTTCATGATGGCTGACTCCGGTGCAAGGGGCTCGGCAGCACAGATCAGACAGCTTGCAGGCATGAGGGGTCTGATGGCAAAGCCCTCGGGCGAGATCATAGAGACTCCGATTACGGCGAACTTCCGGGAAGGACTGAGTCCGCTTCAGTACTTCATCTCAACACACGGAGCCCGTAAAGGTCTGGCAGATACGGCTCTGAAGACGGCAAATGCCGGGTACCTTACAAGGAGGCTCGTTGATGTATCCCAGGATGTGATCATCACGGAGAGGGACTGCGGCACCCATGACGGTATCACGGTGAATGCCCTGATCGAGGGTGGTGAGATAATTCAGGCCCTTGAGGACAGGATACTTGGCAGGTCAGCGGCAGACAAGATAATAGATCCTGTTACCGGGGAAAAGATAGCTGATGCAGGCCAGGAGATTGATGAAGACGTGACACGGAAGATTGTGGAGGCCGGGATTGACAGAGTGAAGATCCGGTCCGTCCTTACATGCAAGACCCGGTTCGGGGTCTGCGGCAAGTGCTATGGCCGTGACCTTGCAAGAGGCAAGGTGATCGAGATAGGTGAAGCAGTCGGTATAATTGCAGCCCAGTCCATCGGCGAGCCCGGTACACAGCTTACAATGAGGACGTTCCATATCGGTGGAACAGCTACAAAGGTTACTGAGCAGGCCGTGCTTGAGGCAAAGAACGCCGGCAAGGTGAAGTTCATAGACCTGAATGCGGTCCGGAACAGGGCCGGGGTTCTGGTGGTCCTCAACAGGAATGCAAAGATCGCGATTATAGACAGACAGGGCAGGGAAAAGGAGAAGTACAACCTTGTTTATGGTGCCCAGTTGCTTGTGGACGAGGGAAGCGAGGTCAAGGCAGGCCAGAAACTTGTTGAGTGGGATCCCTATTCAGTCCCGATCCTTACAGAGATAGGTGGCCGTATTGCCCTTGGCGACATCGTGGAAGGTGTGACGGTCAAGGAAGAGGTGGATGAGGTGACCGGTCTCAGCCAGAAGGTGATTATCGACTATCCGCCGAATATGAGGCCGAGGATCTCCATAAAGGATGAAAAGGGGAAGGCCACATTGAAGATCCCCGGGACCAAGCATCCTGCCAGGTACCTTCTGCCTGCCGGTGCCCATATCCTGGTTGAGAAGGGTGATATAGTGGCTCCCGGCGACATACTTGCAAAGATTCCCCGTGAGACCACCAAGACAAAGGATATCACCGGCGGTCTTCCGAGGGTGGCTGAGCTCTTTGAGGCAAGAAAGCCCAAGGAACATGCGATAGTGGCGGAGATAGACGGTGTTGTCGAGTTCAGGAGCGCGCCGAAGGGACAGCGGGTGGTTGTTGTGAAGGCCGGGGATACGGAGAAGGAGTATGTGATCCCCAAGGGCAAGCATGTTACTGTCCATGAGGGTGACTGGGTACGGGCCGGTGAGGCACTCATGGACGGTGCCGTGAACCCCCACAGCATACTCGATATCCTGGGTCCCAATGAACTCCAGCGGTACCTGGTGGACGAGGTCCAGAAGGTCTACAGGCTCCAGGGCGTCAATATCAATGACAAGCATATCGAGATAATAGTCCGGCAGATGATGCGGAAGATCAAGATCGAGGACCCCGGTGATACGGAGTTCCTGATCGGGGATCAGGTGGATCGTGAGGAGTTCATCGAGGTTAATGAGCGGGTGAGGGCAGAAGGCGGCAAGCCTGCCACCGGTAAGCCCATGCTCCTTGGTATCACAAAGGCCTCACTCTCAACCTACAGCTGGGTCTCGGCAGCATCTTTCCAGGAGACGACGAGGGTGCTTACTGAGGCGGCCCTTGAAGGCAAGGTGGACGAGTTGAGAGGGCTCAAGGAGAACGTGATTATGGGGCGGATAATCCCTGCCGGTACTGGTATGGAAGACTACAGGGAGACCTTTGTAAAGCGGGATACTCCGGGGCTGCTTGATCCAGAAACCGGAGAGCCGGAGGAGGGTGCTTCAGGTGCTGAGGAGGAAGAACCGGAAGGGGAGGAGTGACCCCAGGATAATATTATGGATTTTTGTGAAAGAAGGGGTGTCCGGAGACACCCCTTCTTTTTTTGGGAGATTCTGAAGCAGGTTCAGAATCTTGCATAAAACGGCAGACCGGCAGGAGATGTGCCCTCACGGGCCTTCCAACGCAAGGGGATTCTGGCATTTCCGCTTGTCTTCTCAAGAGGCGGACATTATCCAGCCTGTGGTGAACTCCCTGGAGAGGAGTTCAGGAGGACAGCCACGGCGCGGAAAGGTCTTGCCGGAAGGCACCGTGATGGCACAACCCCTGCCTTGAGGGTATATGTAAAAAAGAGAATATCAGGAAAAGGGCCTTCAGGGGATGATGATGAGTGAGGATAAAAGCAGAGACAGAAAGACAGGCAAAACGGAGAATCCCTGTGATAGCCGGAAGGGAAGGAAGTGTGAGGCAGTCTGTCCCGAGTGCGGAAGGCCTTGCATAAGCAGGACCCATGCGGAATGGAAACATGAATGCCCGGAGGGACACCGCTGGTGGATGAAGTACTGCTATTCACTCTGAGGGGCGATAAGGGAGCTGTCCAGGCTATTCTCTATGCGAAGGGTTTATTGAGCTCTGAAGATCTGCATGAAAATCTCCGCTGATTGTATAATAGGGGAAATGAGGTTCAGGGGGATCAATCATATAGCCTTTGCCACAGGGGATATGGATGAAACAATACGTTTCTGGCGAGACCTCCTGGGGCTGAGGCTTGTTGGCGGGGTGGGAGAAAAGGGCGCCCGCCAGTACTTCTTCGAAGTGGACGGGGGATCAATGGTCTCCTTTTTCGAGTGGGCCGGTGTAGCGCCGGTACCGGACAAGGATCCCGGAAGGCCGGTGGAGGGTCCCTTTGTATTTGATCATCTCTGTCTGGAGGTTGAAGACGAAGAGAGGCTCTGGGAGCTCAAGGACAGGCTCGATGCAGCCGGGGTCTGGGTGACGGAGGTGCTTGATAACGGCTTTATCCATTCCTTTTTTTCTACAGACCCCAACAACATCCAGGTGGAATTCTGTTACAGGATTGAGGAGATTGATCTTGGTCATACTCCCCGGATGACCGATCCCCATCCCACCGCCCTTGCCAGGGAGGGGGCGGAACCCCGGGAGGAGAGATGGGATCTCAAGATAACCAAAACACCGGAGGAGGAGAGGCGACTCTACCGGGGGCCTCTTCAGAAGATGATCCGGCTCAAGAACCGGTGGGAGGAATAAGCTGATAAAGATAAGACCATTAAAAGAAAGGAGAAGATCATGGGAATGAGACGGTTTTTATTGTTAGTGGCTGTCATGATCGGCATTCTGTCTTCCGCAGCATATGCAGGTGTGGTGGTGTCTTATCAGGACGGAAGCGTAGCGATGGCAGAGAAGGGGAAGATCAAACAGTCCGGTGGCAGTGACGGTGGTGGGGTTATTATTGATGTCAACAGGGAGGAGCTTATTCTGATTAATGACGATGACAGGACTTACATCCAGGCCACCCTCAAGGAGTACTGTGACACGATCAAGGCAACCATGGAGAAGATGTTACAGGATCTCCCGCCTGAGCAGAGAAGAATGATGGAGCAGATGGGCGGGGGTAACAGGATGGGCCGGCCTGTGAAGATCCGCGTTGAGAAAGCCGGCAGTGGCGGAAAGATTGCAGGATATAAGACGGTCAAGTACAAGGTATATGAGAACGGCAGACTCTATGAGGAGATCTGGATGGCAAAGGGAACACCTATGGAGAAAGAGATGAAGAGCATGAGAAAGATAGAGCGCTTCACACAGAAGATGAAAGACTGCGCAGCTACTCCGGGCATGCCCAGGGAGGTCTCACCCTATGAAACCTCAAAGGAGTATCAGGCCATCTTTGACAAGGGCTGGGTGATGCGGAGGATAACTCACATGGTTCCCATGATGCCGGGGCAGAAGAGTACAGAGGAAGAAGAGGTCTCCCGGATCGAGGTCAGGCGGATACCTGCTTCTGAGTTTCAGCCCCCAAAGAGTTACAGAAGGGTTTCAGTCAGCCAGATGTACATGATGCAGTAAGACGTACATTGGTAGATTGGTCAAAAACGGAAAGGGCCTGCTTTTTGAAGCAGGCCCTTTCCGTTTTTGACCTTTTGCCTTGATGGCTCCAAAATACAGTATTTACCGGATAGACTTTTACGTCTTAAAATGGTATCATTGTGTACATTAGTTAAAGATTGTTCATAGTTAATTTGAATAATCGGCAGCTAAAATATTCTTTTGCCCTCTCCGAGAGGCAAAGAAAGGGGATAGTTAATGTTACGCAATGGGGGTGCAAGGCTGACTTGTTTGGGGATGCTCATTTTTTTATTCATGGCAGTCGGAATGGCCTTTCCAAAAGGGGCTGATGCTTACCGTTGTAAGGACGAGGCAACAGGGACGATATTTGCTACTGAAATAGCAGGCTGGACGGCTGATCTCGTAGCTCTCGGGGCAGAAGCAGTCGCTGCAGTAGACCCCACCGGAGTCAGCGAGGCTGCCGCTATTACAGCACAGGTGGTGGCTCTTGGATCAAATCTTGCTGCCGTCTCGTTAGAACAATCGATCCAGAACCTGCCGGAATGTCCTGCAACCTTTCTTGGAACGGTCACACTGCAGAATGATGCAGTTTATGGAAATGGTAACCTTGTGGCTCAAGGAAATGTTAGAACGCAGACACTCACTGTTACTGGTGCATCTACGACAAGCGGTTTGACCAATACGGGAGCTTTTAGCAGTAATGGTGGAAATGTGATTTTGAACAGCAGTGCAGGTGGAAATAATGGGAATTCTTCCCTCAGACTCATTCAGAATAGCGGTGTAAGCCTGCTTTATACAAACTCTCTTGGCAACACCCATGGCCTAAACGTAGGAGAAGCAGAGACCACCCTCAGTGGCGGTCAAAACTCCACAGTAATTTCACTTACCAATACTGGCATCCGTATTTACAATGATATTACTAACCTTAACCATGGACTAAGTAATACATCGGGTCAGAGCTCCTGGGGTTACAATGCCCAGGCAACAGGGACAAATTCGAGCGCTTTCGGCAGCAACAGCCTTGCAAACGGTTATAGCTCCACGGCGCTGGGAGCATCTTCCAATGCAAACGGCGCCTATTCAAACGCAGTGGGAAGTAACGCTTCGGCAAACAATACGAACGCAAACGCCATGGGTAACAGTGCAGCGGCTACGGGCGTCAACGCCAATGCAATGGGATATCAGGCAGATGCCAGCGGGACGAACTCCAATGCGATAGGCACTGGGGCCGACGCCAGCGGGGTAAGGGCCGATGCGATAGGCTTCTGGGCCAGTGCCAGCGGGGCTGATTCCAATGCGATAGGCACGGGGGCCGACGCCAGCGGGGCGGCTTCCAATGCAATGGGGAGCGATGCAGACGCCAGCGGTGATGCCTCCAATGCGATAGGAAGCAATGCCGACGCCAGCGGGTTGGCCTCCAATGCGATAGGCTTCTGGGCCAGTGCCAGCGGGACGGTCTCCAATGCGATAGGGAACTATGCCAACGCCAGTGGGGCAAACGCCAATGCAATGGGGCTCTGGGCAACGGCAAGTAACACGAGCACCAATGCAATAGGAAACGGGGCCAGCGCCAGCGGGGCGGCTTCCAATGCGATAGGAAACGGGGCCAGCGCCAGCGGGGCTGATGCCAGTGCGATAGGCACGGGGGCCGACGCCAGCGGGGCGGCCTCCAATGCGATAGGCTTCTGGGCCAGTGCCAGCGGGACGGGCTCCAATGCGATAGGGAACTATGCCAACGCCAGCGGGGC
>WFTX01000312.1 GCA_015485235.1 Nitrospirota bacterium
GTGGGTATCACTGTAATGCTGATCGTCCTGTTTGTCATGGGCAGTTTTTTCAGGGGCGCAGGGAGTGGTATGTGCGGAATGTCCCACAATGAGCATTCCTCAAGTGATACAGAAGATTTAAAGAAGGAGATTGAGGCTCTGAAAGAGGAGATAGAGAAAATAAAGGACAATGCATGAAAGGAGGACAGGGCGTTGAAGAAAGCCGTAATATTCTTGTCGGTCCTGACAGTGATTTTGTTTTTTGCAGACGCTGTCAGGGCAGAACATCCACTTGAAGACTTCAGTTTTCAGACGGTTGATGGAAAGACCATTGATTTCAACACACTTAAAGACCGGCCGATGGTCATAAACATCGGGGCATACTGGTGAAAGAAATGCATAAGAGAGGCTCCGGAACTCCAGAGGGCATACATGGATTTCAGGGACAGGGGAGTCTTTTTCCTTGGGGTCTTTGTCCTCGGAAAGGATTATTACATCCGGCAGTTTGCCAAGCGGCACCATCTCACCTTTCCGGTCGGAAAGGAAAACGGGATAGCAAAGAGACTTGGAATCAAAGGCATGCCTGTGACCGTTTTTATCGGAAAAGGCGGAACGATAAAGAAGTTGCATAACGGTGAGATCAGGTACGAAGATGTAGTGGAAGGAATAAGAGAGATACTATAAACGGTCTCAAAATAAAAACTACAGGCTGTATGCTTAATGTTGTTGCAGACAGTACTGTTTCGGGCACAAATTGATGCGATGAAATTTAATCATACAGTTCCGCTCCTGTGAGGTTTAATGCCATGTTTATTACATTGATGGACGGCACTGGAGGTATCGCTGAATTTGATGCCCTCACCAGCACTGCCTGCAACCTGTGCTTAGTTGTAGTTATTTTGAGACCATTAATAACTTTACCAAATTGAAGGAAGGCAAGAATGAATCTATCTTCATGGAAAAGGAGGTGACAGTATGGGTGACAACAGTATCAACGATATCATTTCACATCTGGACCCGGCCATGAAAAAGGAGTTGCTGAACAGTCTTGTGATCTCCCTTCTTGATGATCTGATGGAATCAGAAAAAAGGGAGTTGCTCCAGATGGTCGCGGCCGGTGGCAGAAAAAACCGGCATGTAATCGAGATGGTTGACAGGTGAATAAAGGAGTGCACGGATTCGGGCGTGAATCCTGTGGAGATGAGCAAGGAGGTCATATCAGCGATAAGCCATTCCTATGAACTGGCCACATACTCAACGCCTGAGTTGAGGTCGCTCTTTAATGACTGGCTTCTGGAGATAGAGAACGAGATAATGGAATTTCTGAAAGACAGGGAACGGGTGGACCCTGACGAGGTGGCGGAACATCTGAGAATAGGACGGGAGAGTGCCATCTTTATAATCAGTAAACTCGCCAGGGAAGGAAAGATCAGCATGCAGGCCTCAGGGTTTTGACTTTTTGAAATAGGAAGGAGATTCAATGAAGATTTTGGACTTTAAAAGCGGAGCAGTTGCATCGGCATTGACATATGCATTCTGTTGACAGTTACCGCTGGTCCTGGCCAGTCTGGGGCTGGGGAGTTTTACCTTTGCCGTCTGGCTTGCAAAGTACAGATGGGTATTCATGTTAATTACTTTCGTTTTTCTTGGAATTGCCTGGTACAGGACATTCAAGGGCAGCAGGAAACCGGGTAAATGGAACCTGAGGATGCTTTACGGGACGACTGTGTTGAGTGTTGTGCTTGTAATATTTACAATTATATACCGGTAGCAAAAATGAGTCCTGAAAGAGATTGAGTGGAGAAGTGTAATCAGGACAAAGGAGAGATACATGTCAGATAAAAGAAAGACAGAGAACAACTGTTGACCATCAACAGACCCTGCCGGTGAGCAGGACACGGTGAGTCATGAGTCAGGAGGCAAGAGTCAGGAGGAGGCAGGAATGACTCCAAAGTCCGAGCACTGCATGGTCTGTGGAAAGATGCTTTCCTATCTTGAAAAGTCCGAACCGCTGAAGTGCATCTACTGCGGCAGGACCGAAGAGGGCCATATCGCCTGCCCGGAGGGGCACTACATCTGTGATCACTGCCACAACCAGGATGCAATGCGGATGATCGAGGATGTGGCCTTTACGACCAGGTCAAAGGACCCGATAGAGATTGCGGAGTTGATGATGAGTTTTCCCGGCCTGCCCATGCTCGGCTGCCATCACGCATATATTGCAGGCGGTGCCCTCATGGCTGCCATAAAAAACGAGGGCTCAAGAGGCCTGACCAATGACGATATCAAGGAGGTCTTCAAGAGGACGAAGAGACAGGCCCATGGTGGTTACTGCGGTCTTACCGGGGTATGCGGCATAGCCCCTGCAACAGGTGCGGTCTTTGCCGTGCTCACAGGTTCCAGATGCGGTAAGGATGAGGAGCAGAGGGTCACCATGGAGGCGGTCACGAGGGTTTCCAGGGCGATTACGGAACTTACAGGTCCCGGTTGCTGCAAGGCCTATGTCTGGACATCCCTTGATGCAGCCCTGGTTTGCCTGAGGGAGACCCTGTCCATCGATCTTCCCTCAGGAGGTAAGAGGAGGTGCAGTTACGGCCCGAGGCATCCCCATGGCTGCAGAACGGAAAGGTGCCCCTATTTTAATGGAGATATTACATTTAAGGATTCAGGGAATGAATCTGAAGATAATAAGGGTTGTCAGTACAACTATTCAGCAGTCCTTCAGAAAGATATTCCCGGGGAGGAAGGAATGGAATACTTACTTAATCAGGCCATTGAACTCGGGGCTGAGAAGGCAAGAGTGATAAATACGGATACCATCGTTGTTGAGGAATGGGTGAGATGGAAATGCCGGTACGGGTGTCCCCTTTATGAAAAGGATGGATTTCACCCTCCCTGTGCTCCTGCTGCAGAGAGCACCAAAAAGGTGGTAAAGGAATACAGTAAGGCGATTCTCATGAACGGCCCGAAGGGAAAAGCCCTTACAGAGGTTGCCGTAAAACTTGAGGGAATTGCCTATCATAGGGGCTACTACAAGGCCTTTGCGCTTACGGCGCTCTCATCAGGCCCGCCTGGTTCAACCTGACCCTCAGGGGAGAAGGATACCCTGGACGGGCCTCAGACAGAGGATCAGAAGAAAAACCGGATCAGGCCGCTTATGGAGGCCTGCGGGATAGATGTTTTCAGGACGGCAAGGGCAAACGGGTTTGAGATAGATACGAAAAGGGAGACCTATGGAAGGTGGAACTACTTTGCCCTTTTGCTTGTTGAGTAAATGTTGATGGTGAAGCACTGCTCTTATCTGAGGTGATACGAAAGCAATAAAAATCTCTATTGACAAAGAAATTCATGGGGTTGACAAAAAGAATAAAAATATAATAATATTTGAATGCTTTTATGTTCACCTTGTGGATACTGAAATTTTCCTGTTAACAGCATAAAGGGAGGCTTACATGAAGAAGGTTTTAACCAGGGTTGTGGAACTATCCGTTGACAGGCCGAAGCTTGTCATCCTGCTCACACTCATCCTTACCATCGTCTTCGGTTTTCAGTTCCCGAGAATGAAGATAGACACGGATCCTGAAAACATGCTCCGGGAGGACGAGCCCATAAGGGTCTTTCATGACAATGTGAAAAAGGAATTCGGAATCAACGAGATGATTGTCCTGGGCATCGTGAGGGATGACGGTATATTTCACCGGGATACACTTGAGAAGATAAGCAGGCTGACCGATGAGATATTGAAATTAAAGGGGGTTATAGCAGATGATGTGGTCAGCCTTACGGTAACAAACAACGTTGTGGCAAAGGAGGGGACACTGTATGTAAGACCGCCCATGGTTGAAGTCCCCCGGAGTGAAGGGGATATAGAAGCGCTCAAGAAAGAGGTGCTTGACAATCCGCTCTTCCGGGACAGGCTTGTATCATCAGACGGGAGGGGTGCGGCCATATACATTCCGATAGAGAGCAAGGACATCGCCCATGATCTCGGCAGGGAGATCAGGGCCATCTATGAAAAGGAGCAGGGGCCGGAGAGGTATTACATGGCGGGCCTGCCGATTGCTGAGGATACATTCGGTTATGAGATGTTCCTCCAGATGGGTATCTTTGCACCACTGGCCGGCATGCTCCTGATGGTGGTGCTCTTTATTATATTCAGAAGGATATCCCTTGTTATTCCCCCCATGATCCTGGCAATGGTATCCGTAATATGGACAATGGGTGCAATGATCGGGCTTGGTTATACAGTGCATATAAT
This sequence comes from Nitrospirota bacterium, assembly GCA_015485235.1. Classification (GTDB taxonomy): domain Bacteria; phylum Nitrospirota; class Thermodesulfovibrionia; order Thermodesulfovibrionales; family JdFR-85; genus WFTX01. The sequence goes on from WFTX01000312.1 coordinate 4,238, forward strand.
GTCCTCCATGATACCGGTATTCCTTATGCCCATAGCCATATGTGACAGTGTTCATATACTGAGTGACTTTCATGAAAAACTACCGCGAGTAGGCGACAGAAAGACGGCGATAATCCAGGTCTTTCAGGAACTGATAAAGCCGATGTTCTTTACCTCCATCACAACGGCTGTGGGATTTTCAATGCGTGCCATGGCGGATATCCCGCCTGTAAGGGTTTTCGGGCTCTTTGTTGCCTCGGGTGTGATGATAGCATGGTTGCTGTCCATGACACTGGTACCTGCAGGCCTCATGATTTTCAGGGAGAGAAAGCCCCTGCCTCTCAGGGAAGAGGGAAGCAGGATGCTGGGGAGGCTTGGAAGGTTCTCCCTTGCCCGCAGCAAAGCGGTCGTTTTGGTGGGGACGGTACTGCTTGTGTTTGCAGTCTATGGGGTCACTCTACTCAGGGTGAATGACAATCCCGTGAAGTGGTTCAAGAAGAACCACCCTATCAGGGTTGCTGACAGGGTGCTTAATGAAATGATCGGTGGGACTTACATCTCATATCTTGTTGTTGAGGGAGGTTCAGAGGAGGATATAAAACGGCCCGAGGTAATGGGTTATATTGATGGGCTCCAGCGTCATCTGAACAAACTCTCCCTTGTGGGAAAGACCACATCCGTAGCAGATGTGGTAA
>WFTX01000313.1 GCA_015485235.1 Nitrospirota bacterium
ATCTCATGCTGAACGGATCAGAAACAACTATACGGAATATCTCTCATTACTCAAGATAAAGACCCCCCTGAAGATAAACTACCTCCTCGCCCTCGGCTTCTTCACTCTCCTGATAGTCTTCATGGCTATCTGGGGCTCCATAAAAATCTCCCGTCATATTACTGAACCTATCAAAAAGCTGGCAGAGGCCACCGAGGTGGTCTCTGCAGGCGGACTCGACATCGCAGTTGATATCCACCGGGACGATGAGATCGGAATGCTGGTCGATTCATTCAACCGGATGGTTGCCGATCTGAGAGAGCACAAGAAATCCCTTCAGGAGGCATACCAGGACGCAGACAGGCGCAGACTCTGCATGGAGAACATTGTGGAAAGCATAGATTCCGGTGTCATCTCCCTTGATGAAGACAGGAGAATCGTGACGGTGAACTCCACGGCCTCCAGGATTCTCGGTATAGACCCAACCGATGTCACCGGCAGATACTATACCGTACTCCTTGAACGGATCAAATCCGACGAGTTCAGTGAGTTTATCAGGAGTATAAGGCTTGATGAGTTCAGGTCAGCCCAGAAACAGTTCACCGTCCAGATCAATGAGAGAACCCTTACCCTCAGGGTTTTTATAACCCAGCTCCTTGACACAGCCGGCAGTGGAACCAGGAATCAGAAGTCCCTTGGCCTCCTTGTGGTATTTGAAGATATAACGGAACTGCTTCGTGCCCAGCAGGCCCTTGCCTGGCAGGAGGTTGCAAGACGGATCGCCCACGAGATCAAGAACCCCCTCACTCCACTGAAACTCTCTACAGAACGCCTTCTAAGGAAATGGCATCAGGGAGCGGCTGATTTCGGGTCGGTCCTTGAAAACTCAGCCAGTCTGATAATCAGGGAGGTTGAAAGCCTCCAGCGGCTTGTCAACGAGTTCTCGAGACTCGGAAGGATGCCCGGGATAAAGAAGAGCAGAATGGACATCGTGGAGCTTGTACGGGAGGCCATTTCCATTTACGTGGATGCAGGAAGAAAGATAGCCCTGACCATTGATGGAACCCCTCATCTGCTGGAAATAGACCGGGAGCAGATGAAGCGTGCCATGATAAACCTCATCGACAACGCCCTTTCTGCCACTCCTTCGGAAGGCGAAGTCACCATACGCCTTTCTTTCCATTCCGAAGACAATGGGGTTACAATAGAGGTGCAGGATACCGGCTCGGGCATCCCCGATGAGATGAAGGGGCGGCTCTTTCTCCCGTACTTTTCAACAAAGAAGGAAGGAACCGGGCTCGGGCTTGCGATAGTCCACAGGATAATCACGGAGCACGGAGGCAGAATAACCGTGCTGGACAACAGACCAAAGGGAACGGTCTTCAGGATAGAACTCCCAGGGTTCAGACATTGAGAAAGCAAGAAAGAGGGACGAATGTCATTTTTGGTACTCATTGTTGACGATGAGGAAGGTATAAGAAGAAGTCTTGGTGACATCCTCGAAGATGAGGGCTATGAGGTTCTGGCTGCCGAGACCGGCAGGGAGGCCCTCAGCCTGGCCAGGGAAGAAAACCCCGATCTTGTCTTCCTTGACATCTGGCTTCCTGATCTTGACGGGATGGATGTACTTGAAGAACTGAAAAAGGCAGCCCCCCACGTCCCTGTTGTGATGATCTCCGGACACGGTACGGTTGAACTGGCGGTTAAGGCCACAAAGATCGGGGCATATGATTTCCTGGAAAAGCCCCTAACTCTTGACAGGGTCTTGCTCACAACCCAGAGGGCGCTTGAAAGGAGGTCCCTTGAGAGAAAATACGATTTCCTCCTTGAAGACATTGCCAGCCAGTGGCAGCTCGTCGGTGAATCATCCAGCATAGCTGAACTCCGGCATCAGATAGACCGTCTTGCAATGAGCCCGAGCAGGGTCCTTATCACGGGGGAAAGTGGAACAGGAAAGGAACTGGTTGCAAGACTGATTCATGAAAAGGGACCACGCCGGAATGAACCCTTCGTTCCGGTCAACTGCGCGGCCATTCCCCATGAACTGATTGAGAGTGAACTCTTCGGCCACGAGAAGGGCTCCTTCACCGGTGCCCATGAACGGAAGAAGGGGAAATTCGAGCTTGCTGACAGGGGAACACTCTTCCTTGATGAGATCGGCGACATGTCATTACAGGCCCAGGCAAAGGTACTCCGTGTGATCGAGACCCAGGAGTTCCAGAGAGTTGGTGGAAACAGAACCCTGAGGGTGGACGTCCGGATAATAGCCGCAACCAACAAGGACATAGCAGAAGAGGTGAAGAGGGGGAACTTCAGGGAAGACCTCTTCTTCAGACTTAACGTCATACCACTGCATATCCCGCCCCTGAGGGAGCGGAGGGATGACATTCCCCTCCTTGTGGAGTTTTTCCTCTCAGAGATCTCCCGTCAGTACGGCAGGCAGAAGAAGGAGATTTCACCAGAGGCAATAGAGGTTCTAAGAAATTATGACTGGCCCGGGAATGTGAGGGAGTTAAAAAACCTTGTGGAAAGGCTCATAATCATGTCCAGCAACAACAGAATACTTCCCAGCGATATCCACCCTCTCAGCCCGGGCTCGCAGGATTATTTCTCCCTCAGGACCCTGAAGGAGGCCCGGGATGCCTTTGAAAGGGATTTCATTCTGAAGAAGCTCCAGGAAAACAACTGGAATGTCTCCCGCACCGCAGAGGCCCTCCAGATAGAAAGGTCCAACCTCCACCGGAAGATCAAGGCCTACGGCCTTTCCTGATCATTCGAGATCCCAACCGACGAGCAGATCGGAAAAGGCCTCATATACCCCAAGAAGTCTTTCCCGCAGTTCTCCCGGGGCAACATCAAGAAGCTTCCAGAGTTCAGCCGGAATGGGTCGCACCCTTGTCTCGACCGATCTGCCAAGCCTCAACCCCCGAGCCACCTGGTCCCCGATATAGACGGCTGTTCTTAGAGGTTCCTGCTCTTTTACTGTCCCCGGTTCGTGATGGGCCCGGATGCTTTCTGTCAGCTCCCCGGGGAAATGCCACTTCCTTGCCAGAAGTGCCCCGATATCGGAATGGGTGAACCCCAGAGCCGATTTTTCAACTTCCTCTTCGTACGCCCCTGTTGACCTGATTATCTCCCCTATCTCCTCCATCTCTTTACTGAAGTTTTGATACAGCACCAGCTTTCCGATGTCATGAAGAAGACCTGCAATAAACGCCTTCTCCTCCAGGGCAGGATATCTTTTCGAGATTAGCGCCTTTGATGCGACTGCACAGCCAAGGCTGTGTTCCCAGAGCCCGATAGCCTCATCCTTCCCGGCACCGAGACCGCCCATCAGCCTCTGGACTGCAATGGTTACCGCAAGGTTTCTGATCGTTGTGAGCCCAAGTACTGTTATAGCCCTGGTGAGGGTATCCACATGGTATGAGAGGCCGTAGTAACTGGAGTTGGCAAGACGGAGTATCTTTGCAGTCAACCCGGAGTCCTTCTCAACAACTGCACTCACCTCCTCTATCAGGACATCCTCCCGCTGAAGAAGCCTGTTGACTTCTATCACCACCGCCGGAAGCACAGGGAGATCCTTCATCTTTTGGAGAATCTCCTGGGGAGAGACCACCTGATCAATCTTTTCGACCTTTACCGATACCTGAACGCCGGAAGAGGCTGCCGTTCTTTCAGGGAGTTTCCCTGTACTCAGGTATCTCAGGGCTTCAAGATGGAGCCCGGCATCTGCAAACTCGGACAGGTAGGGATCTTTATCAGAATCAGGAGGGAACCTCTCCAGCACGAGATCCCTGCACATCTCCCGTGCCCTGAGAATCTCCTCTTCTGTATATTCCGGATCCGTCCCTGAGTCAGCCACAATGATCTCTGTTATCCCTCTCCGTCTCAGGGCATCAATGGTCCCGGTGGTCAGTATCGCACCCGACGGCAGGAGACACTGTCCGCCTTCAGTAAGCACATCTCCGGCAACCACCATTCCCTCTTCTGCCTCATCTATCGAGACAGCCCTTGATCTGGTCATCTGAAATAGACCTCACATTCCTTCAGGATCCGATTGAACTCCTCCTCCGGGATGTCATCTATCACTATGTTCCCGTTTTCATCCCTTTCAAGCCTGGTAATTTCAGGGTATCTCTTCTCCAGGACCTTCAACTCCATGGCCTGTCTCTTCACTATCTTCAGCAACCTCCTGTTTTCCTCCTCGAGGTTGAACCTCTCAAGGGCTGAGCGGATCGCCAGCCGGAGTTCAAGATCATTCCAGGGCTTGGTAAAGAACCGGTATATCTCTCCGTCATTCACAGCCTTCATCGCAGCCTCAAGGCTTGCATGTCCCGTAAGCATGATCCTGATCACTTCCGGGTACTTCCTTTTCACAATACCCAGAAACTCCGCCCCTGTCATCCCTGGCATCCTTTCGTCTGATACCACCACCTTGACCGGCATGGTCTCAAGCACTTTCAGCCCTTCAGCCCCGGACCCTGCAGAGAGGATCTCGTATGCTTCATCAACAAGTGCCCTTCTTAAGGCTGAAACCACATGAGGTTCGTCATCCACAATAAGAACAGCATCTTTCATGTTTCTCACCTCCTTACCCACACAAAGACCCCTGTCTTCGACGGGTCTATCTCTGCATATCTCCTGAGCGCCCTTATATTCTTCTCATCCAGGGTTGTACCCTTTCTGAGAAGCATCAGTCCAGTCCCGCTTCTTACATCCCGGGCCACTACCATGCCGGCTTTCAGCTCATGGGGTGAAAGTTCCATCTCCACGAGGTCCTTCTTCGGGAGGACCCTATCATAGAGCCTTGTGACAGGTCCCTCCAGATGGGGATACAGATCAGGGTCAAAAAGACTCCCCAGCCTTTCCCTGACATCCCTGAGAACAAGCTCAATCGCATTGTCAGCCTCATATTTGGCGAGTTGCCTGTCAATGAAGTCGGCAACCGACAGAATCCTCGCACCCAGGGGGATATCATTCCCCTTCAGTCCGTCGGGAAAACCCGACCCGTCCATTGCTTCGTGGTGATGTCTGATAAGAACGCCTGCCCTCCGGAGGTCCTCTATGGAGTCTATGGCGGTCTGCCCCCTCACGGGATGCTGCCGGTAGAGGGCCTTCTCCTCTTCATCCATTTCCCGGGGGTCCTTTTTCAGAAGAACATCGGGGATACCTATCTTGCCAATGTCATGCAGAAGGGCACCTACCATTATATCCTCGATCTCAGGCCTTTCAAGGCCAAGGGCCTTTCCGACCTTGACGGAAATCTCCGCCACATTTCTTGAGTGGCTCTCAGCGCCCCTGTCCCTCAATTCAAGGAGGCCTGAGAAGGCAAAGATCGTGTTCCTGAAATTACTCCTCAGCCTCCTGTTCAGCCTCTCCAGGGCCTCGTTCTTCTTCTGGATCTCCACTGTCTGCTCCTGGACAAAGAACTGAAGCTGGGCGTTCCACTCCTTCAATTCCTCATTCTGTCTCTTTATTATCTCCTGGAGTCTCCTGTTTTCAGAAACAAGGCTGAACTGCTTCATCGCATCCCTGATCACCTGAAGAAGTTCATCATCCTGCCATGGCTTGGTGATATAACGATAGGCCCCTCCCCGGTTTATTGCGTCAACTGCGGCATTTATGTCGGCATACCCTGTAAGCACTATCCTGACCGTATCGGGCGCTATCTCCTTCGCCTTCTCAAGAAAGTCCACTCCGCTCATCCCGGGCATCCTCTGGTCCGATACTATCACTCCCACTGCTGAAGGATCTCCCTTGAGGAGTTCAAGGGCCTTCTGACCTGAGCTGGCAGTAATCACATCAATCTCCTCACTCACAAGAAGCCTTCTGATCGATCTGAGGATATTCTCCTCGTCATCCACAACCAGCACATGGACCGTTTGTTTCAGGGACTCAGTCACCATTTTCAACTCCTTCTCTGTGTTCCACCGGCAAGAAGACAATCACTCCCCCTTCCTGACCGTCTGGATACCTGATTATCTCACCAAGGCACCTTATGTCTCTGCTGTTAAGGATAATATCCTTGTCTATCTCACCACTGCCGTTTTCAGGATCCAGGGCACTGACCAGTTCTTCCGGGAGTACCATCCCCGACTCCATGCCTATCAACCCCACCCCATCGGGAGATATAATCTCCATCGCCTTTTTATTGGCCTGTACAATCAAGCCGTCACTGTCTATACCAATCACACCAACCGGCAATGAATCAAGGATATTCTGCGCACGCTCGAGGACACTGTTCTGGAACTCAAGCTCCGCTGTCCGCTCCCTGACGAGTCTCTCAAGACTGTTGTTAAGTGCCTCCAGTTCCCTGTTTCTCTTCTTCAGTTCCTCTGCAAGCTGAACGTTCTTCTTCTGGAGAAAGTATCGTTCAAGGGCATTCGATACCGTTACCCGCAGGTCCTCATCATTCCAGGGCTTGGGGATGAACTTGTATATCTGGCCCTCGTTGACCGCCTCCACGACCGAGGCTGTATCAGCGTAGCCTGAGAGGACTATCCTCACCGTCTCGGGCCAGTGCCGACAGACTTCACGGAGGAACTCAACCCCGGTCATGCCCGGCATCCTGTAATCAGCAATGACTACCTGGACCGGATCCGTTTCCCTGAGTATCCTGAGCCCCTCATCTCCTGTGGCCGCAGTAAGCAATTCGTAGTCTTCGTCAAGAAAGACCCGTTGAAGCGCCTTGAGGACGTTTCTTTCATCATCCACACAGAGTATCCTGATGTCCTCATCATAAGTCACGACCTGCTTGCCTCCCATGGACTGCGGTGCATAATAATATCATCGGCCACCTCATAAGATTCCTTTAACTGCAACAGCCCCCTCACAGGCATCACTCACGCACCGGCAGGGTGATAGTAAAAACAGTCCCTTTTCCCACCTCACTCTCCACCTCTATCTCGCCTCCGTGCTTCTTTATTATGTCATAGGTGATACTCAGCCCGAGCCCTGTCCCTTTGCCCACCTCTTTGGTGGTGAAAAAGGGCTCAAAGATCCTCCCCCTTATCTCCTCGGGAATCCCGCACCCCGTGTCACTTATCAAGGCCTTGATCACTCCCTCTTCAGCCCATGTCCTTATCCTTATCTCCCCCTCCTTCTCTATGGCATGCCCTGCGTTAACGAGAAGGTTCATGAAGACCTGGTTTAGTTGCTGGGGATAGCACCTGGTCATCGGTATATCCCCGTACTCCTTCACAACCCTCGCCTTGTACTTGAGTTCGTTCCAGACTATGTTCAGCGTGCTCTCTATGCACTCGTTTATGTCTGCCATCTTCTCCTCCGCCTCGTCAACCCGGGAAAAACTCTTCAGATCCCTTACTATTTTCTTCACTCTCTCCGCACCCTCAAGGGACTCCCTGATCAAGTCCACCATATCCTCCCGTATATACCCTATCTTCAGCCTCTTTTCAGCCTCCTTCAGTTCCTCCGGTCTCACCTCCCCCCTTACCGCCCTGCCCTGTATCTCCAGATACTCTCCCAGCCTCTCCACATACTTCTGAAGAGTCGTAAGGTTCGATGAGATGAACCCCATGGGGTTGTTTATCTCATGGGCCACACCTGCGGCAAGCTGTCCTATCGATGCCATCTTCTCCTGCTGGAGTATCTGGCTCTGTGTCTGCTTCAATTCGTTGTACGCCTCCTCCAGTTCCCGGTTCTTCGCTTCAAGAAGAGACTTTGTGCTTTCCAGTTTCTCCGTGATACATTTGCTTTCAGTGGTATCGTGTATCACTATCACACTTTCTCCCGCATCACCCTGGTCGGATTCATTAAAGGGATAGGACTTGAGTACGAACCACCTCCCCGACGGCCGGTGATAGAGGTCTATTCCCTCTCCATAGATCGTGCCCATCTCAACATCAAGTGATTCGAGGAGATCATCCCATTTTCTCCCTATCACATCCAGATAATCCTTCTTCCCGACGAACTCCCTGAATGCCCTGTTGATCCTCTTTATGACCCCGTCTTTCTCTACTATGAGCACCATATCACCAATACAGTCCATTGTCCGCTCCCACTCCCGCTTTGCCCTCTCCACTTCGGAAAAGAGCTTCTGGAGCTCCTCATGCTCCCTGACGAGAGCCTCCTGGCTTTCCCTCAGTGCCCTTTCATAGAGCCTCTTTTCTGTAATATCCTCCCCGGAACTGAGGGTCCCGGCTATATTGCCTTCTTCATCGTAAAGGAGGGCGTTATGCCATGCAATCAGCACCCTTTTACCACTACCGGTAAGAACAGGGCCTTCATAGTACTCAACAGGTTCAATCTTCCCCTTCATCATCAGATCAAAAAATCCGCGCATCTCTTCCCTGACCTCCTCCGGCAGGAACTCCGAGAACCAGTCCCTGCCGATTATCTCATGGGCCTCCCGCTCAAGCATCTCGGAACCACGCCTGTTTATCATGCTCACCCTGCCCTCACGGTCAAGGGCGAGAATCATCACCCCTGCCACCTCGAGGTACTGTTCTGCCCGTTTCCTTTCCCTCTCGAGCCTCGTCTCCACTTCCTTTCTGAGGGAGATATCCCTGATCATGGCGGTAAAATACTGACTACCATCGAAACTCCATTCAGAAAGAGAGAGTTCAATGGGTATCTTCCTTCCTCCCTTTCCCAGGGCTTCCAGTTCCAGCGACCTCCCGGCAAGCCTCTTAGCTCCTGCCCGGGATGCCCTCCTGACCGCCTCCTGGTGTCTCCTGCGCATGTTGTGCGGTATGAGAAGCTCAACGGCCTTCCCCAGGATCTCTTCAGGGGCATACCCCAAGATCCTCTCCACGGACGGGTTCACATAGACAATCTTCCCTTCACTGTCAATGGTAATCACTGCATCCGGAGTCGATTCCAGAACGGCCCGGTAGATCTCTGTCAACATTCCCTCTTCTTTTACGGTCTCCTTCATTATTCCGCCTCCCGGCAAGTCTCTGCCTATAAATATTATCGGCTGCTCACGGAGAAATCTTTAGAAAGAAGGTCGGCGGTGCGAAAGGCAGGCAAGGCTAAGAATTGAGGCTGAGGTTGAGAGAAAAAGCGTGTAGCGGGGAGCGTTCAGCGTGTAAGGTAAACATTGATACGTTCGATGTTCTGAGTTCTGCGTTTATAGCGTTAATTGCATTTGTTGCGTGGAAGCGTTAAAGCGGGAAGGCGGGAAACGCAATGGCCCAATGACTTAATGACTAATGACAGCCTTTAGGCTAAGGTTGAGGCTGAGGCTGAATAACCAATAACCAATAACCAATAACCAATAACCAGTAACCAGTAACCAATACACCAATCACTCAATGACTGGTCAGAGCCCTCCGTTAAGGAATTCTATGAACCGGGTGGAATATTCCCCGAGGCGGAATGCCTCGGAGGAGAGGACCCTCAGGTGGAAGGGGATGGTCGTCTCTATACCCTCGATCACGAACTCCCTCAGGGCCCTGTCCATCCTGTTGATGGCCTCGTTCCTGTCCTTCCCGAGGACGATGACCTTCGCTATCAGGGAGTCATAGTTTACCGGGACCGTCCACCCGCTGAAGGCGGCGGTGTCCACCCTTACACCAGGCCCCCCGGGGGGATAGAAAAAGGTAATCTTCCCGGAAGAGGGGACAAACCTCTCAGGATCCTCTGCATTTATCCTGCACTCAATGGCGTGTCCCCGGAATTTCAGGCTCCCCTGTTTGATCTCCAGGGGATAACCGGCAGCGAGTTTTATCTGTTCCTTTATGATATCCACACCGGTCACTGCCTCGGTAATGGGATGCTCGACCTGAACCCGGGTATTTATCTCCATGAAGTAGATCTCACCGCTGCTGTCAACTATAAACTCAACAGTCCCTGCATTTCTGTACTTGAGGGCCCTTGCCGTCTTGACGGCATACTCGCCTATCTTCTTTCTCACCTTCTCGTCAAGACCCGGGGCAGGCGCCTCCTCTATGAGTTTCTGATGCCGCCTCTGGATGGAGCAGTCCCTCTCACCCAAATGAACCACGTTTCCCTCATCATCGGCAAGTATCTGGACCTCTATGTGCCTCATCTCCGAGATGTATTTCTCGATATAGACATCATCCTTTCCAAAGGCAGCAAGGGCCTCCCTCTGGGCCATCCGGAAGGCATCCTTCAGTTCCGTATCCCTCTCCACAATCCTCATTCCCCGTCCACCGCCACCGGCAGAGGCCTTGAGTATCACCGGGAAACCCACCTTTCTGGCCGTCTTCAGTGCTTCCTCTTCATCTTTCACCACACCGTCACTGCCGGGAACTACGGGGACTCCCCGCTTTCTGAGGAGCTTCCTGGTCCTGGCCTTCTCCCCTCCCAGCCTTATGTTTTCCGGTTTTGGGCCTATGAAGGTAATTCCGCTCTTGTGGCATGCCTCGGCAAACTGGGGGTTCTCCGAGAGAAAACCATAGCCTGGATGGATCGCCTCGGCGTCGGTTATCTCGGCAGCACTCAGGATGGCAGGGGTGTTCAGGTAACTCTGGGCAGGATCAGCAGGACCTATGCAGACGGCCTCATCGGCAAGCCGTACGGGCATGGTCTCCCGGTCGATATCCGAATATACCACAACCGTCCTGATTCCCAGCTCCCGGCAGGCCCGGATCACCCGGACGGCGATCTCGCCCCTGTTTGCTATCAGTATCTTCTTGAAAAGTTTCATTCCGGAGGGTTATCCCTGATGGGAATCATTCTCATATCGGCTCTATGAGGAAGAGAGGTTCACCATACTCCACAGGCTGGCCGTTCTCGACGAGTATCCTCACAACCACCCCGTCAACCTCACTCTCTATCTCGTTCATCAGCTTCATAGCCTCTATGATGCACAATACCTGTCCCTTCTGGACACGGGAGCCGACCTCGACAAAGGGCTCGGCATCAGGGGAAGAGGCCCTGAAAAAGGTCCCCACAATGGGAGAAGTGACCGTAAAGAGGTGAGACGAATCATCAGCCTCTTCCGGAGGCACCTGGGTCACTTCTTCAGTCCTCTTATCCTTCGCCGGCCCTTCAACAAACCCGTAGGAAGAGAGCAGTCTCTCCCTTCGGAGTCTCAGTTTCATACCCTCCTTCTCGATCTGGATCTCTGAGACGTCGGTATCCTTCAGGAGGTCTATGAGCTTTCTTATCTCGTCAAGATTCATCCCTTCACCCTTTCAATGTATTCACCCGTCCGGGTGTCCACCTTTACGAGATCACCAACATTTATATGAAAGGGGACCTTCACCGGAGCACCTGTCTCCAGTATCGCAGGCTTGCTTCCACCCGAGGCGGTATCCCCCTTGAACCCCGGCTCTGTCTCGGTCACCTCGAGAATTACAAAGTTGGGAAGTTCAACCGCTATAGGTTCTCCCTTGAAGTAAAGGATGTAAACATTCATGTTCTCCTTCAGATAGAGCCTGTTGTCTCCCAGTTGTTCCTCTGTAAGGGGTATCTGTTCGTATGTCTCCGTATCCATGAAGTAGTAGAGGCTGTCCTGGACATAGAGATACTGCATCTCCTTCTCCTGGAGATCGGGTTTGGGCACCTTGTCCCCTGCATTGAAGGTCTCCTCTATGATCTTTCCTGACCTCAGCCCCTTCAGTTTCGCCCTCACAAAGGCGCCTCCCCTTCCCATCTTTACATGCTGGAAATCGAGCACCTCATAGGGCTCACCCTTGAACTCTATCTTCGTTCCCCTTCTGAAATCATTCGTTGAGATCATCAATTATCCTCCATCGCCTCAGATTATCTCGAGTTTCCGGGAAAGACCGGTAAGCAACCTGTGGCCCCTCCCGGTCACCAGGACCATATCCTCGATCCTTACCCCGCCTTTTCCCGGCAGATAAATCCCGGGTTCAACAGTAAATACCATGCCTTCCCTCAGGATTTCTCTCCCTATCCATGATATACGAGGAGCCTCATGGATATCAAGCCCCACCCCGTGGCCGGTACCGTGCCCGAAGAAATCCCCATACCCCTCGTCCCTGATAACCCCCCTTGCAGAGGCGTCAATCTCCCTTGCCTGTACTCCCGGGGCTATACTTTTGACTGCCCTTTCTCTGGCCCTCTGGACCGTCCTGTAAAGCCTGATTTTTTCTGAAAGATCCCTTCCCCTAAGGAGAAAGGTTCTTGTCATGTCGGAAAAGTACCCCTCCGCCTCCCCTCCCCAGTCTATGACAATAAGATCGCCGGGCCTGAGCCTTCTCTCAGCAGGCTCTGCGTGAGGCAGGGCCGACCTCTCACCAGAGGCTACAATAATCGGGAAGGGGAGGCTTCTGCATCCCTCTCGTCTGAGAGAGTCTTCAAGCCGCCTTGCTATTGCCATTTCACTAATCCCCGGACGGATCCGGGGTTTCACCTTCAGAAAGGCCCTCTCCGCCCTGAGGACTGCCTTCCTTATGAGGCTGATTTCCTCCTGATCCTTCAACATCCTGAGCCTCTCCACAAGGCCATCTACCACAACAGGCGTGAAGGACCGTCTTAGTACGTGATAAAGCCTGTAAGGGGCGTCCTTCTCAAAGCCGACCCGTTTCATGCCCCTCTTGCGGAGGATCTCTGCTGCCTTGGAGATCAGGGATCTCCGGACAATGGTAATCTCCGCACCTTGGACTTCCTGAAGGGACTGCTCCCTGTACCTGAAATCGGTTATGAAGAAAGATCCCCGTCGAGTGAGGAGCAAGAGAGCGGAAGACCCCCTGAACCCTGTGAGGTAGCGGATATTTCTTATATTGCTCACAAGAAAGGCGGAAAGGCCCTTCCGGAATAGAAGGGAAAGGGCACTATCTATCCTGTTTTTATCATCCAACAGGTAAATTA
>WFTX01000314.1 GCA_015485235.1 Nitrospirota bacterium
GGCAATAGTCATATAAGAAACTGTTATGAACTTGATAGATTAGAATAACTATTATAAAAATGTCAATTGGAAAAAGTCAAAAATACCTGTAAGGAGGAGAGTCCTGATGAAGATGATAGCGGCAGTCATAAAACACTTCAAGCTTGATGAGGTAAGAAAGGCCCTGACCGATGCCGGGGTGGAGGGTATGACCGTTATAGAAGTTAAGGGTTTCGGGAGACAGAAGGGACATATGGAGGTATACAGGGGAGTGGAGTATGAGGTAAAGTTCCTTCCCAAGATCAAGATCGAGGTTGCCGTACCTGATGAGCGTGCTGATGAGATAGTAGAGGTAATAACAAAGGCCGCCAAGACCGGGGAGATCGGCGATGGCAAGATTTTCGTATACAACCTCCTTGAGGTGGTAAGGATAAGGACGGGCGAACGGGGAGAAGAAGCGCTCTGATTTAAGATTTCAGATTTGAGATTTATGATTTAAGGTCTGGGGTGAAGTATGCACAGCGAGCGCATCATCTGTCTTTGGCATCATTAAGCGAGCGAATGTAACAAAAAATACTTAACTTCAGGATTGTTAAAGAGGGAGTGGGCAGGAGTTCCTGCCACTCCCTCTTTAATATCTTAGATATCGTAGTACATGAAGAACTCGTATGGATGGGGCCTGAGCCTCAGGGCATCCACCTCATTCTCCCTCTTGTAGGCAATCCATGTCTCAAGGGCATCCTCAGTAAAGACATTCCCCTTCAGAAGGAACTCGTGATCCGCCTCAAGGGCGTCAAGGGCCTCGTCAAGGCTGCCGCAGATCTGGGGAACCTTTGCCAGCTCCTCAGGTGGAAGCTCATAGAGGTCCTTGTCAAAGGGCTCGCCGGGATCTATCTTGTTCTCGATACCATCGAGGCCTGCCATCAGCATGGCGGCAAAGGCGAGGTAGGGGTTACATGAAGGATCAGGGAACCTTACCTCAACCCTCTTTGCCTTGGGTGAAGGAGAATACATGGGTATCCGGACTGAGGCCGACCTGTTCCTGGCGGAGTATGCGAGATTCACCGGTGCCTCAAAACCGGGTACCAGCCTCTTATAGGAGTTGGTGGTCGGGTTTGTGAGCGCTGAAAGGGCCCTGGCGTGCTTCAGGATACCACCGATATAATGGAGTGCCATCTCACTCAGACCGGCATACTCATTCCCGGCAAAGAGCGGCTCTCCATCCTTCCAGATGCTCTGGTGGGTATGCATGCCTGAGCCGTTGTCACCGAAGACGGGCTTGGGCATGAAGGTTACCGTCTTTCCATGGGCTCTGGCAACATTCTTTATTATGTACTTGAAAAGCATCAGCTTGTCAGCCTGTTCTACCAGGGGGGCATACCGCATGTCAATCTCACCCTGTCCGGCCGTTGCCACCTCATGGTGCTGGGCCTCCACATGGATACCACAGCGCTTCATGATCGTGACCATCTCGGTCCTCATATCCTCAAAGCTGTCCGTAGGCGGTACGGGGAAGTAGCCCTCCTTGTGCCGGGGCTTGTAACCCAGGTTCGGATTTTCCACCCGGCCGGAATTCCAGATGCCCTCAACAGAGTCAACAAAGTAATAACCGCTCTGGGCATTCTGGTCATACCGGACGTCGTCAAAGATGAAGAACTCCGCCTCAGGACCGAAATAGGCTGTATCACCGATCCCTGTTGACTTCAGGTACTGGACGGCCTTCTGGGCGATATACCTCGGGTCCCTCGAGTAGGGTTCCTTGGTTATCGGATCAACGATGTTACAGACCAGGCTGAGGGTCGGATACTGCCTGAAGGGGTCGATAATCGCCGTCTTGGGATCAGGCACGATGAGCATATCCGATGCATTGATCGCCTGCCATCCCCTGATTGATGAGCCGTCAAAACCGACGCCCTCTTCAAAGGTCTCCTCCTTGAGTTCGTCGATGGGAACCGCAAAGTGCTGCCAGATGCCTGGAAAGTCGATGAACTTGAAATCGACCATCACTACATCATTCTCCTGGGCAAGTGCCAGAACATCCTTTGGTGTCATAATTAAACCTCCTTGCATTGTATTCGGCAATCTATTGCCGTTAGCCTATCCTATCAGGTCATCTTTTGTCAAGAACTGCTGTATATGAAAGCCACAGACCTCGGACTGAAGATAAGGACTCACAGGCATGGTCAGGAGAAAAACCGGCGGTAAAATCCTCTGGCCCTTTCCGAGTATCCTTCAAAGATATCTTCCGTATGCCTGACCATCCCGGAGGAGGATGCATCATCCCTGAACCACTCCTCAATGATCGCAGGTGTCACCTCGATATGGAACTGAAGGGCATAGACATTCCCGTTATAGCTGAAGGCCTGATTCGGAAAGGGAGGGGAGGATGCAAGCCTGACCGCCCCGTCCGGGAGGTCGAATGTATCGCCATGCCACTGGAAGACCTCTGCCCGGCCGGTGCCGTCCACCTCAAGGGCCTTTATTGCAGGATCAGAAAGCCCCTCGGGAGTAAGGTCCACCATATACCAGCCTATCTCTTTTGTATCACCCGGATAAACCCTCGCACCCAGGACGTGGGCCACCATCTGGGCACCGAGACAGACGCCAAGCACCGGGCGCCCCTTTTTCACGAAATCCTCGATCAGTGATGCCTCATCACCGAGGTAGGCGTACCGGTCCATCTCGTAAACGGCCATGGGCCCGCCCATCACCACGAGGTGGGTATATTCCCCTGCCTCTCTCAATATCTCACCCCTGGAAAACTCGGCTATCCGGTATTCAGCACCCAGGGACCGCAGGTACTCCTCGATAGTGCCCGGCCCTTCAACCGGGATATTCTTCACAATAAGAACCTTCATCCACTACCCCCTTTTAAATAAACAGCCTCTGGTGACAACAGATATCACCAGAGGCCAGCCTTATTAACACTAAACACTCAACATTAAAAGAAGTATCCCTCTTCACCATGAAGGGTAACATCGAGGCCCTGAACCTCGGAGCTTTCCTCAATCCTGAGCCCCACCGTCCAGTCTATAACCTTCAGGATTATAACACTCACCACAAGGGAATATAAAGCCGCTACAGCAGCGCCCATGGCCTGTATCATCAACTGGTATGAGCCTCCATACAAAATCCCGTTGGCTCCTCCGGAGTTTATGGCAGTAGTTGCAAAGAGCCCGATGCTGAGGGTGCCCAGAATCCCGCCTATACCATGGACACCGAAGGCATCGAGGGAGTCATCGTACCCGATCTTTTCCTTTGCCTTAAGCCCCATGAAACAGATGAGCCCTGCTGCAATCCCGATCACAAGGGCCGACATCGGTGCAACAAACCCTGCTGCAGGAGTGATGGTCGCCAGCCCTGCAATGCAACCTGTGGCAGCCCCGAACATTGTGGGTTTACCATACCTGAACCATTCCACGATTATCCATGTCAGGGTGGCGGAAGCAGCGGCAGTATGGGTGTTTACGAGGGCAACCGTTGCAAGCCCCCCTGAGGACAGCGCGCTTCCTGCATTAAAGCCGAACCAGCCGAACCAGAGAAGACCGGCACCGAGGACCGTCATGGGCAGGTTGTGTGGAGTCATGGGCTCCTGGAGATAACCCTTTCTCCTGCCGACTATCACTGCGGCTGCAAGGGCAGAGATCCCGGCCGTAGCATGAACGACTATCCCGCCTGCAAAATCAAGCACACCAAGCTTGCTCATCCATCCGCCGCCCCAGATCCAGTGGGCGACGGGGTCATA
>WFTX01000315.1 GCA_015485235.1 Nitrospirota bacterium
CCGTAACTCCTGTATGAATCCCGGACGAACTCGAAATCCTGCTCTCCGGTCTGATGAAGAAACTGGATACTCCCCTTCAGATCAAGGAGATACTGAAGCCCATCCACAACGGCCCTGTTTATGGATGTTGCTCCTGAACTCCCTCCGAAGACGAAGACCGTGAAGAGGTCCTCCCTGAGTGAAAACAGCCTTAATGCCGAGGTCCGGCTTCCCCTCAATACCTTCTCCCTTACAGGGTTACCCGTGAGATAGACCTTGCTCTTCGGGAACCTGGCCATGCTTTCCTGATAGGTGATACATATGGCATCAGCTATATGTCCGAGCAGTCTGTTCGTGCGGCCCGGGACTGAATTCTGCTCCATTATCATCACTGGAATGGAAAGGAGTCTTGCCGAGATCACCGGACCGAGAGAGACGTATCCACCCGTACCTACAACGAGGTCAGGCATCATCTCACCCAGATACCTGTAACTCTCCCTGATTCCCTTAAGGAGCCGGAAGACGGAGGTTATCTTTCCTCCGATGCCCTTACCCACAAAACCTGATGCAGGGATAAACCTGATTGGATAGCCCTCCCTCGGGATTACCTTCGCCTCTATGCCCCTCTCGTTACCCATGAAGATTATCTCCGTTGAGGGGTCCCTTCTCCTGAGTTCCTCGGCAAGGGCGATCCCGGGATAGAGGTGTCCTCCCGTTCCTCCGCCTGTAATCACCACTCTTATCATGCCGGCCTCCCCAGCCTTCTTGCCCGCCGGAGACGTCTCCTTCTGTAGAAGGTGCTCTGTCCGGTCTGAAACCTCTCCACCTCACCCCTTGAGATCCTGAGCAAAACCCCCACGCCTATGTAGTTCATCAGAAGGGAAGACCCGCCATAACTCAGGAAGGGAAGGGGCAGCCCCTTGGTAGGGGCTATCCCGGTCACAACCATGATATTCAGAATCGCCTGGACCGTCATCATCAGGACAAGCCCCATCGCAAGATACCCTGAAAAGGGCTCTTCCGCCTCCCGGACGATCTTCATTCCCCGGATGAAGATCGCCAGAAAGAGACCGACAACTAAGAGGGCACCAAGGAGTCCCAGTTCCTCACCAAGGAGAGAGAAGATGAAATCCGTATTTACCTCGGGAAGAAAGCTCAGCTTCTGCCTGCTCTCACCAAGCCCCACCCCTGTCAGCCCGCCATTACCCAGTGCAATGAATGACTGGACAAGCTGAAACCCGGACCCGAAGGGATCTTTCCACGGATCAAGGAATGCCACAAGCCGCTTGAGCCTGTAAGGTTCGCTCAACAAGAATACGAGAACCGGGATAAGGCATCCCGAGAGTGCGAAGAGGTATCTCAGCGGTGTTCCTCCCACAAAGAGCATCGCCAGTGTTATCATCGCCAGTGAGGCAGCACCCCCGAAATCGGGCTGGAGCAGGATCAGGCCCTGAAGCACCACCATTACAAAAACGGGTTTCAGGAAGACCCTGAGTTCCTCCCGTCTTGTCTCAGTACCGGCAAGGTGTGCTGCAAGGAAAAGGACCATCGCAAACTTTGCAAACTCGCTCGGCTGAAAGGTGGTAGGCTGGAGCCTTATCCACCGCCTTGCACCGTTAATGGTTACCCCGAGGCCCGGGACAAAGACCAGTCCAAGGAGTATCAGTGCAATAACCATGACAAAGATGTAATATCGCCTCAGTAATGAAAGGGGTGTCCTGAAGGCTGCCGTCATCGCCAGAAGGGAGATGGTAAGGGCAAAGAGGTGCCTCCTCAAATAGTTGAACTGAGCCCCCTTGTCCGCACTGGAAATGTCCATGAGCGCAGTGGAACTATAGACCATGACAATGCCGATTACTGTCAGGATCAGCACTGAGGCCAGAAAGGCCCTGTCCATCCGTCCCGTACTTTCAGCCATTAATCCTCTCCATATATCCTGTCACGAGCCTCCTGAAATCCTCTCCCCTTTCCTCGAAGTTTCCATACTGGTCAAAGCTCGCGCACCCCGGTGAGAGCAAAACCGTATCACCGGGGGCTGAGCTCCTGAAGGCCTCATCAACGGCCTCTTTCATTCCTTCCACGAGCACGGCTTCAGAGGTGCTGCCTAAATGCCGGTGGATCTTCTCCCTGGCCTCTCCCAGAATGATCACCTGTTTTACCGTACTGCCGAGGAACCTTCTGAGCGGCCTGAAGTCACCATCCTTGTCCCGTCCGCCGAGGATCAATATCACACCGCCAACAAAGCCTTCAACCGACTTTTCGACAGCAGCCGGGTTGGTCCCCTTGGAATCGTTGTAAAACCGGACGCCTTCAAATTCACCGATATACTCCATCCTGTGTGGCAGGCCCCTGAATTCCTCAAGGGTCTCCCTGACAGCGTCCCAGCCCACACCGGCGGTCCTTGCCATCAAACCTGCGGCAAGGCAGTTCTCCATATTGTGCCTGCCCCTGATCAGGAGTTCATCCTCCCGGATGAGTTCTATCCATCCCGCTCCGTCCCTGAAGGCCAGCCATCCCTTCCTGAGAATGGCTGCAGGTTCCTCATCCCCGACGGGGTTTCCGGAAGAGAACCCCACCTTCACGGTAGCGAGCTCCCTTGTCAGAGGAACAAGGACCGGATCATCGAGGTTTATCACGAGGTGGTCAGATCCTCCCTGATTCCTGGCAATCCGGAGTTTGGTCAGGGCATAGTCCTCGAAGGAGTCATACCGGTCCAGGTGGTCCGGTGTAATATTGAGTACTGCACCTGTAACGGGCCGGAACCTCTCAATCGTCTCAAGCTGAAAGGAGGAGACCTCAGCCACTACTGCACGGCATTCCGGAAGCCAGCCCTCTTCCATCACCCTCAGTATCTCCTGTGTTATGGCATCTCCTATATTCCCCCCGGCTAGCACCTTCGGGGTCTCCCTTCTGAACATAAGTTCAAGGAGCCTGGTGGTAGTGGACTTCCCGTTAGTACCGGTGACAGCAAGCCAGGGTATTCTGTAGGGTATGGTCACAATATAGCCCAGTTCCAGTTCCCCGATCACCTTTACGCCTCTTGCCGAGAGGCTCCTTACAAGGGGATGGTCCCTTCTGATCCCGGGGCTCAGCACGGCAAGATCAAAGGCAGTCACTCCCTCTGAGACCTCGGACCGTCCCAGGATCGAAGCACCAGCCCGCCTGATCAGGTCCAGTGTTTCGGGGTCCCCGATCTCCCTGTCGTCATAGATCAAAACCTCGGCGCCCAGATGGCTGAGAAGCCGGAGTGCCCCGATGCCGCTCCTTCCGAGCCCCATAACGAGTATTTTCTTTCCTCTGAAATCCATTTCTCCTCAAATGGTTACTGGTGTATTGGTATTAATGGCCACCGTTTATGTGTCATGCTGAACCTGTTTCAGCATCCCCTTTCTCAACTTCAGTCTCGACCTCAACCTTAACCTTGACCTGCCTTTCACCCTCACCTCACCTTCAGTGTTGCCAGGCTCAGAAGGGCAAGGAGTATCCCTATAATCCAGAACCTTACCACCGTCTTCGGCTCAGCCCACCCCTTCTCCTCAAAGTGGTGATGAATCGGGGCCATCCTGAAGACCCTTCTGCCAGTCAGTTTGTATGAAGCCACCTGGATGATGACCGAAAATGTCTCTATCACGAAGATCCCTCCCACAAAGGCAAGGACTATCTCATGTTTTGTAATAACCGCAAGCGTGCCCAGGGCACCGCCAAGGCCCAGGGAGCCCACATCCCCCATGAACAGATCGGCCGGGTAGGAGTTGAACCAGAGAAAACCCAGGGCCGCCCCGAAGAGGGCCCCGCAGAAAATGGTCAACTCACCCGTTCCCGACAGAAATAGTACCTGGAGATAGTCAGCCAGCTTGGCATTACCGCTTATGTACACGAGCATCCCGTTTGCAAAGGCTGCAATCGCAACCAGGCCTATGGCAAGGCCGTCTATCCCGTCAGTCAGGTTCACGGCATTGGAGGAGCCAACCATCACGAATACGGAGAAGGGGATATAGAAATAGCCGAGGTCTATAAGCCATTTCTTGAAAAAGGGGAGGCTGAGTTTTGAACTGTAGGGGTCAGCGGGGTTGTAGTAGAGAAACAGGCTCACGCCCGTTGCCAGGAGTATCTGTGCCCCGAACTTGTAGCATGGCCTGAGCCCCTTGTGGTTCCTCCGTTTTATCTTCAGGAAGTCGTCAACAAAACCTATCAGCCCGAAGCCAAGCGTTGATATGAAAAGCACCCATACATAGGGGTTTGAAAGGTCCATCCAGAGGAGCACCGTAAGAAGTATGCTTGAGAGGATAAGCACACCACCCATGGTCGGCGTACCAGCCTTACCGTAATGGCTTCTCGGGCCGTCCTCCCTGATCTGCTGTGTGAACTGAAACTTCCTGAGCCGTTTTATCACAAAGGGGGCAAGGATGAATGTGATAGCCGAGGCTGTTATAACGGCAAGGGCGGTCCTGAAGGTTATATACCTGAATACATTAAAGGGAAAGTAGAAGGTATGAAGCCTATAGAGAAGTTCGTACAGCATCAGCCCTCGATCACCCTTTCCATCCTCATTCCCCTTGAACCCTTGACGAGCACGGTATCACCTTCTCTCACCATCTCCCTCAGGAGGGAATGGGCCTTGGTGGCCTCCCTGAGGTGGACGGCCTCCCGTCCCGCCCCGTTATGCCTTCTGAACTCCTGATGGGTGAATTCTGTCAGTTCCCCCACGGTTATCAGGACATCAACGGGAAGTCCTGCCAGCCACCGGCCCAGTTTCCTGTGGGCCTCTTCGCCGTAAGCCCCTAACTCAAGCATGTCACCAAGAACGGCGATCGCCCTTCTTTCCTTCAGCCTCACCAGTTCCTTCACCGCCTCCTCCATGGAGGCCGGGTTTGCATTGTAGAGATCACTTATCAGGGTGGCACCGTCAAGATCCCTGATCTCTATCCGCATGGTAATACCGCTGAACTCACTCAGGGCATCACCTATCTCACCAAGGTCCATCCCTTTCCTGAGGGCCACCGCCGCTGCGGCAAGGGCATTCATCACATTGAACTTACCAAGGACCCTGAGAGAAACATCCTCTACCCTGCCGTCAGGGGCATGAAGCCGGAAGTCGATCCCGTCCCTTCTGAAAGAGAGCCTGTCCGCCCAGACATCACAGGCAGGATCAAGGCCGAAGGTAATCAGCTCGATCTCTCTTTCAGCAAGGACATCAGGCAGATCCGAAAGCCTTTCATCATTACAATTCAGGAAGAGGGTTCTTATAAAATCCAGCATCTCAAGCTTAGTCCGTTTAACCTTTTCTATTGAACCGAACCCCTCAAGATGGGCCGGTGCTACATTTGTCAGCACTCCCATATCGGGAAGGGCTATCTCACAGAGCTCCCTTATATCACCCTCCCGGCTTGCACCCATCTCAAGCACGGCAACCTCTTCACCATTGAGCCTGCTCAGTGAAAGGGGGAGTCCTATCTGGTTGTTTAGGTTGCCCTGGCTTCTCAGGATGCTGTAACGCCTTTCCAGGATAAGCGATATCATCTCCTTTGTGGTGGTCTTCCCGTTGGTACCTGTAACTGCTATCACCTCTGTATCTCTGCTCTTCCGCCTCTGCCTGGCTATCGCCTGAAGGGCCTTGAGGGTATTGTTCACATGAATTATGCACTTACCCCTCGGCGGGATCGCAGGAGGATAGGAGACTATCGCACCCCCACCGGTCCTGAGAGCATCATCCAGAAAGTCATGTCCGTCAAACCTCTCTCCCCGCAACGCTATGAAGAGTTCTCCCTCCCCTATGGTCCGGGAGTCTATAGAGAGTCCTTTGAACTCTTCAGGCCCCCGGGTTATGAGTCTCCCGCCGGTTGCCCGGATTATTTCATCAAGGGTATATACAGGCATCTCAGCCCCCTTCCTCTCCTGGCACCCCGTTTACTGCAGTGCCCGCTCCTGCCCTCTCCCTGAGGACGGTTGAAAGGATTTCCCTGTCACTGAAGGGATACCTCGTTCCCCTTATTTCCTGATACTCCTCGTGTCCCTTACCGGCAAGAAGGATCAGATCCCCCTTCCCTGCTATCTCAACTGCCCTCTGGATCGCCTCTCTCCTGTCGGGAATCACCTCTGCGGATTTCCCCTTCATCCCTTTGAGGATATCCCGGATGATCTCTTCAGGGGGTTCATCCCGGGGATTGTCGGAGGTAACGATCTGGATATCACTGCATCTCTCTGCCACCCTCCCCATCTCAGGCCGTTTCCCCCTGTCTCTGTTGCCGCCACAACCGAAGACCACGATCAGTCTCCCGGGGGTCAGGCCGGAGAGTGACTGGAGAACCTTCTCAAGGGCGTCAGGTGTATGGGCATAGTCCAGGACAGCGGTGAAATCCTGCCCCTCATCAACAACCTCCATCCTCCCCTCCACACCCCTGAAGGTACTAACCGCATTTTTAATTGTATCCTTCCCGAGGCCGAGCAACCATGCCACTGAAACCGCCGCAAGGATATTGTAAAGACTGGTAATCCCTATCATGGGGCTCTGAAGCCTGAAGGTCTCTCCATCAAGGTGAAGGAGAAAGCTCAGACCATCCCTTCCGTGAATGATCTCAGTAGCTCGTACAGAACTCTCCGGCGAAAATCCATAAGACAGCGTTTTCAACCCTCTTTCCCTGCATCTCCTCAGAAGGCGCTCACCATAGGTATCATCCACATTCACCACTGCAGCCTCTCTTGTGAGTTCAGTAAAGAGCCTCTCCTTTGCAAGGTAATAATTTTCCATATCACCATGAAAGTCCAGATGGTCCCTGCTCAGGTTCGTAAATACGGAGATCCTGAAATCCGTATAATCCACCCTCTTTAACGCCAGGGCATGGGAACTGACCTCAGAGACCGCATGGCTTAAGCCGGTCACAACCATCTCATAAAGAATGCCCTGGAAGGTTACAGGGTCTGGTGTGGTGAGTGAGGCCCTCACCTTAGTCTCCCCGGTGATATAGTAAATCGTTCCGATAATGCCCGTCGGCCTGCCTGCGGTCTCGAGGAGATGTCTTATCAGATGAGAGACCGTGGTCTTTCCGTTCGTCCCTGTCACCCCTGTCAGGTGAAGCCTGCCTGAAGGGTGCCTGTAGAACCTGTCAGTAATCCTGGCGATCACCTTCTTCAGATCCCTGACCTGGCAGCACGGGACTTCTACAATATCAACAGGGCTTTCAGAGATCACCGCCACCGCTCCCTGCTTAACGGCATCCCGGGCAAAGGATGCCCCGTCATAATGCTCTCCCCTGAGCCCGAAAAAGAGGTCGCCCTTCCGAACCTTCCTTGAATCAGCGCTCAGGCCTGTCACGGTCAGACCGCTCTCTACGGGCATCTCTGTTATCCCGTCAAGGAGTTCTGTAAGTCTCATACCCGGTGGATCAGAAACTCTCACCTTCAATCTCCTTTTTTCTCATCTTCTCAACTACCAGCACCTGCTTTGCCTTCATGTCATCCCGCGGCACAAACCGGTAGGCAAGGGCCTTCTCAGCGATCGCCCTGAAGACAGGGGCGGCAACCTCACCACCGTAGTATCTGCCCTTAGGTTCCCATATTACAACTATAAGGACAAACTCTGGATTATCGGCAGGAACCATGCCTACAAAGGAACTCACGAAGGCCTTATGGGAATATCTTCCAGTCTTCTTATCAATAAGCCTTGTCGTTCCGGTCTTCCCGGCAACGAGGTTCCCATCCACGGATGCAGAGGGCGCAGTCCCGTCATCACTCACCACGGCCTTGAGCGCGTCTCTCAGAAGCAGGGCCGTCTTGCGGCTGATCACCCTCCTGGGTTCAGGCTCATTCCTTGAGATGCTCTTGCCCTCAGAAGAGATGATCTCACTTACGACATGTGGTCTTACCAGAAAGCCGCCGTTTGCCACAGTGGCATAGGCCCTCAGGACCTGAAGGGGGGTAACCATAACCTCATAGCCAATGGCCACAGCCCCTATGGTAGTGCCTGACCACCGCCGGGGTGGCTTGACTATACCGGGAGACTCTCCGGTCAGGTCAATGCCCGTTCTCTCGCCGAAGCCAAGAAGCCTCATGTATCTGTAAAGCCTCTCAGGCCCGACCTTAAGTGCCATCTTTACTGCACCCACATTGGACGATTTCTGGATGACCTCCTTCAGTGTGATCTTCCCTAACTTATGGATATCCCTGATCTTACGTCCGCCTACCTCTACATATCCTTCAGAGCAGTCCACCCTTGTGTAGAGGGTCGCAACACCTTCTTCGAGGGCAGAGGCGGCCATTACGATCTTGAAGGTCGATCCAGGCTCATAAAGGTCGGTGATAGCCCTGTTCCGGCGTGTGTAAGCGGGATACTTCCCGGGACTGTTCGGATCAAAGGTCGGCCAGTTTGCAAGTGCGAGAATCTCGCCGTTATAGGGATTCATCATTATGGCGGTGACTGCACGGGGATGCCACTTCTTTACTGCCTTGTTGATCTCAGACTCTGTTATGTTCTGAAGGCCTTCATCTATCGTAAGGACTATATCCTCTGTCCCGGTTCTGGCAACTTCACCTGTATATAATATATTACCACGGGCGTCCCTCATCAGTGCCACCCTCCGGGCCTGTGACCGGAGATAGTGATCGTATCTGGACTCCACACCCTCCTTGCCCTTGTTGTCGATATCTACAAAACCGATTACGTGGGCGGCCAGTCTCCTTTTGGGATAGAATCTCCGCGTATCAGGAAGCATCCAGATTCCCTTCAGTCGGAGGTCCTCTATCTTTTCAGCCCGGTCAGGCTCAATCTTTCTTGCAAGCCAGACAAACTTCTTGCCGGACTTGACCTTCCTCAAAAGATCCCTTCTCTTCTGTCCTGTTATCCTGTAAAGCAACCGGACCGTCTGATCAGGATCCCTGATTTCATCGGGATTACAGTAGACGGATTTTCTCTCGAGACTCACCGCCAGTTCGTTGCCGTTTCTGTCGTAGATATTCCCCCGTCTTGCAGGAATATGTTCCCCCTGGGTGTACTGGATCCTAGCCCTCCTTGCCATGGACTCATGATTGAGGATCATCAGGTCGATCAGACGGAATACCACCAGGATAAAAAGCAGATAAATACAGAAAGATAGGAATCTCCGCCTCTGCATCTTCACCTCTCAGGGATTGATTCAGCCGTTACCAACGGTGACGGCCTGAAGCCGAAAACATGGATCTCAAACATCCCGTCTGCCTGCTCCATAAAACCTGTGAGAGGGCAGGCACCTCATGAGCACTGTACCCCACAAGGGGCAAAAAAGGAGACGATTCCTACCGCCAGGACCTCCTATAGGCTCCCCCAGTTACCGGTTTTCCCCGAATCCGGCACTAAAAGGTGCTGGCTCTGGCGTCTCCCTTACGAAAACGACCTTCTTCCGGTCGGTATAGGTAAGACCGAACCTCCTTACGGCCAGTCTTTCAATCTTGTCAAGTGAGGTCAGCTCCGCCTTTTCTGCAACGAGCTGAATCCTCTCGCTCTGTAACGCCCTTTTCTGTTTCTCCAGCTGACCGAGCTCATACTCGACGGCGACTATATTCGAACGGAGCCAGATTATCGCAAAGACAAGCACCGCAGGAAGCAGGACAAGCATCACCCTGAGAAGGCTCAGGAAGGGATTCTTCTTTCTGAAGACGTGTCTCACAGCCTCTCCACCCCCCTCAGTTTGCCGCTCCTGGATGAAGGGTTTCTCCTGATCTCTTCTGGAGAAGGGATGACCGGCTTTTTGTTGAGTCTTCTTGCAAGTCCTTCTCTGTCCCAGTCGCGGAATCGGTTCTTCACAATCCTGTCCTCAAGGGAATGGTAGGAGATCACACAGAGTCTTCCTCCCCTTGCAAGGAGTGAAAACGACTGTCGGAGTCCCTCATCGAGTTCCTCAAGCTCGTTGTTTACGGCAATCCGGAGGGCCTGGAATATCCGTGTGGCAGGATGGATCCTCCCGCTCCTCCCAATTACACCTTTCACTATGTCTGCAAGCTCCCGGCAGGTTGTTATCCTCTGTCTCTTCCTTGCCTCCACTATCGCCCTTGCGATCCTCCGGGCCCTTTTCTCCTCTCCGAAATCTCTGAAGATCTCTTCAAGCTGATGCTGGGGCCAGGTGTTTACTATATCACCGGCGGTAAGTGTGGCATCCCTGTCCATCCGCATGTCAAGGGGGGCATCGGTGAGGAAACTGAAGCCCCTCTCATTGGACTTCATCTGTGTCATGGATACACCGAGATCCATGAGTATCCCGTCAAAGGCATCGTATCCCCCATCCCTGACCGTGCTTTCCATCCCTGAAAAGGATGAATGGAACAACTTGAGCCTCTTGTCCTTTATCCTTTCACTCACTGCCATGAGGGCCTCCCGGTCCCTGTCCATACCTACAAGGAGGCCTGCCGGGCCTAACCTTCTCAGAATCTCCGATGAATGGCCTCCCTGTCCTACCGTTGCATCCAGATATCTCCCGTCCGGCCTGACCGAGAGCATCTCCATCACTTCCGCCGTCATGACGGGGAGGTGCAGAATCTTCTCTCCGGTCTTTCCCATACATTCCTTCAGAATCCAAGTTCTGCCAGTTCCTTCATATAGGCCTTTCTGTCAATCCTGCTAAGGTCGTTCACCTCATCCCACTTCTCCCTGTTCCAGAGGGCTATCTTGTCAATCTGTCCTACTACAACCACCTCGCCATCAATCCCGGCATCCTCCCTGAGTGAGGCAGGAATCAGTATCCGGCCCTGCCTGTCCAGCTCACAGTCATGGGCCGAGGCGACCTCTCTTCTCAAAACCAGTTGTACTGCATCGGATGACTTCGGGAGCTTCTTCACCTTGTCTTCAAAGCCTTCCCACTCCGGAATTGGATAGAGATGGAGACAGTCGTCGAAGGTGCTCAGGGTAATGACCATCTGTGTGCTATAATTGGTTGTAAGAATGGAGCGGAAGGCTGCGGGTATCATCACCCTTCCCTTGGGATCGACTGCGTTGTAATACTTGCCCTTAAATCCCGGCACCTATCCCTCCACTCTTTACCACTTTTTACCACTTAATGATAATAAAAAACAAGCCGATTGTCAAGTAAAAAGTGAAGCAAGGGAAAAACTTTCGATATATAGTGTATGCACTATGGTGAAACACAATATATTGTGTGCAAGGAAAGGGCCTTCCCTCTCCTCCCGCCTATGGCCTTCCAAGGGTACGGAGTTGTGCTTTTCATATACGGACTGACAAAATTCCGTGAGTGTGCACCCCCTGTCTCTGAAAAAAGATGTGCAGCTGCAGGGTTAAGACTGAAAAAAATTTCGAAAGTCTCGATAGGAAAAGGACGGTCGGAAGATGAATCCTCCGGGCCCTGTGCAAGGATACTTTCTTTAAATGCAGCCTAAATTGAGCGATTCTTTCAGATACAGTATATAAGGAGGCAGAGGGGCAGTGGGCCTCTGCCTATAGAGCAAAATCGCTCAATTTAACTGTAAAGCATATTCATCCACCGAGGGCGACTGAAACCGGGATCCTGTAGTATCCTTCTGTCACCCTGTAACGGCGGATCGGGATCAGGAGGGCCTGGGAGTAATCCTTCCCTGGCATCACCTCCAGCTCTCCACTGAAGAGTCCGTCACCGAACTTACCCTTGAGGCGGCTGTAAATGCCTTTCCCCCTGAGGTTTACCGCTCCAAGCTCAAGAACGGAGCCGGTAAATTTCAGGGTCCCGCTCATCTCATCAAAGAGGCTCAGGGGGATGTAGTTCTGGCCCCTGACGATATCAGCGAATTTCATCTCCTGAACCTTGAATATGAATTCACCTTCCGGTATTCCCTTCCCCTGCTTCAGGGGATACCGGAGTCCTCCCCGGATATTGAGGAGACCCGAACCCTTCAGAAGTGAAAGGGGATACCTCTTCGGAAGCTCACCGGTCCTGAGACTGTTAATCCTGAACCTGATCCTGATCGCTCCATCCTTCAAAAGGATCACTGACTCAAGGGTGCCTCCGGCAACCTTGCCCCTTGAGGACAATTCCGGCCTGAGCATCAGGAGGCTCAGAAGCCGGAGCTTGATATCAACATCCTCAATGCTCAGAATGTCTCTCCCGTTCAGGAGGATGACAGCCTTTGATACGGTAATCCCCGGGAGGAAGTGCTTGCTGATCCCTCTGAGATCGAGACCGACCTGCGCCCTTTTCTTTCCGATATTCAGAACTGCCCTCTCCGAGACCGCCCTCTCTATCCTTCCCTCGATATAATCAAGGGGGATCCCGAGGTACCATGTAGCGAGTGGTATAATCAGAACTATGATAAAGAAAAGGATGAGTCCCTTTTTCATTCAGACGCTCTCCGAATCTATCCGGTCCCTTTCACCTGATAGACCTCAAGCCCCAGATCGAGAAGGTCATTTTTCTGGAAGTCCCGTCTGATAGTGACAGACCCGAGGAATACTCCATCACGAAGCGTTGATAGCCTGGTGAGCAGCCGGACCATCCCCTCAACAGGCATATTCTCAAGACTGAGACTCACTCCCTCCAGAGAGAACTCCCTCCCTTCCCGTCTCTTCAGAGGGGTTACCTTCTGGAGATGCTCCTTCAGTCCCTCCTCCTCCAGGATCCTCTCCGCCTCTACCGCCAAACCTCTTTCTTGAGGTGCCAGGTGTTCCTTCAGAAAATCATACCAGGGAAGGAGTGCGGAGTATTCTTTGTACACCCGTTCCATCTCCCCCAGCTTTACCCTGTACTCTGAAACCTCCCTCTCCGTCCTCTGAAGCAAGACGTATGAAATAAGAATCAGGACCAGAAGGAGTCCGGCAGCTATTCCAAAGCCCCCTATCTTCACCTTTCGCACTGCTCAGTCCTCCTCCAGCACTGCAGTAAATACGATCTTACCGTCAGGGGCCTTGCTGGAATCCTTTATCCGGAGCCGGGGAAGTGATTCTTTCAGGTTCTCCAGAGGTCCCATTCCAGAAGACGTCCCCTTTATATAGACAGACCGGGGCTCAAGCCTCACCTCTTCGGCGACTACCCCTTCAGGCCAGTTACTGTTGATATCACCGAGTTTGCCTATGGCATTCAGGTGGGTGATCCCGCCGAGTTCCTCCCTGAGCGCCCTCACCCTGGCCCTCATCTGGTAGAGGGGATTTCTCAGGTCCTTTGCACCGGGAAATGCCTTATTGTAAAGGGCCTCCATCCTGCCCCTCAGCATATTCAACTCCCTCCCGGCTTCCACATACCGGTACACAATGTTGACAAAGACGGTAAAGAGCAGGACGAGGAGAAGAATCCCAGCAGTCCTCCTTGCCCGTCGAAGATCCCTGTACTCCCGTGTAAAGGGCAAAGGCCCCCGCCTGAAATTGAGACTCACCTTCCCATTCTTCATCTCTTCAGAGAGGATCCCGACGGTCTCCTCCTCATCAAGGCGGAGTGCCCCTTCAATCAACCCTTTGACGTCTTCCCTGCGGGCGGCATGAAGTATCTCTACCGATGTAACCGACTCAGGGTCATAACCGGCCTCGTTCAACTTTCTCATTATATCGTGGTAAAAACTCCTGTCCATGTAGGAGACAAGAACCGTCCGGCTCTCTTCCCCGTTACGCCGCTCCAGGATCATGGACTCATGCACTATCTCCTCGAGGTTCTTGAGTATATATCGTCTGAGTTCAAAGGGAACAACCTCCTTGAGTTTCTCATCATCATTGAAGGGAAGCTCGAGGAGCCTCATCTGGAGGAGGTCCGAGGAGAGGTTCAGTATGTACCTGTCTGCCTGGATACCCCGGGGCACATTAGAGATCTCCATGACCCTCTCAACCTTGAGGACCCTGGGGGCACCCTTCCCGGCTTCAGCCTGGATCACTGAAACACCCTCTCTGTCCATGGAAAAAACAACAATTTTCATCATAATGCCCTGTAGTAAAGAACCTTTCCGCCCGCGTTCAGGTCTACTACCTCCCGTACCTCGCGCTTCACCCTCCCGGCGTTCGCTGTTGCAATTATACCAAAGACCCCGCTTTTTACGACATATCTGCCGGCAAGAGGTGTTATCATATCACGGAACCCCGGAACATCACTCAGGGAAGAAACCGATTTCAGGGGGGTCTCTTCCCTGTACTTCACCAGCCTCTCTGCCAGCGTCCGGTCGATGGCCTCATGAAGGGCCATCAGGTTCAGAGGATCAGCCGTATTTATATTGATTCTTCCACCGATATCCCCGTACACAGTAACATGGGCGGAGAGTTTCCGGTATGTCTCCTCGTCAATCCCCTTAAGGCCCTTGAGTTCCTCAAGGGTGAACATCTTCCTGTTTCCGGCGCCGTCTTCATCGCCTCCAGGCCGGGGGAGTGAGTCAGGGTCCAGCCAGTCGGCCAGCCTGTCGGCAATCGCCTCGTCCAGGTCAAGAAGGGAAAGAAGGCGTCTGAACTGATTGATCGCCTCGGGGTTGTCGTTACCATTCGGGAAAACAAGACTGTTTATGTTGAACCTGGCCTGTTCATCGGTTACCTGTATCACAAGGGTATCCTCTATCCCCGGGACCGTAACGGGAAGAGTAATGCTTTCAGGATAGGTATAGCTCCTCCGGGATCTCTCCTCATTGATCATCTCTTTTGCTACTTCCACCCCTGAATCGGCAAGCTCCCTGAGCCTCACCCCGTCGTACCAGTTCTGGAGACTGGAGGTAGAGATGAATATGTCATAGGCAAACTCCGAGACCACCGCCACAAGAAAGACGAGGAGAAGAAGGACAAGGACCAGCACACTCCCGGTCCGGTCTGAAAAGGCCTTCATCTCCATCTCATCCCGGCCATCCCGGCCTCTCTGAAGGTTTCCTGGGTCATTCCACTGTCAGAAATATCTTTACAGTTGCATGGAACCGCTCGATAATGGCGGGGAGTTATGCCCGAAAGCCTCTCCAGCGATACCTTAGCGTAAGGTAACATTTCCTGAGTCAGGATACCACCCGGGGTTAAGTCCTCGTTACTGCTTATCCTGAAATATCTCATCGGTTCTGGAGAAGGTTTGAGGATATGGCTCCCCGCCTGTTTATGCAACATTTAGGATATAATAATCTCCGGTTCCATGCATTAGCAAGTCATACCCCCTCTGAACCGGCCGGCGAGCCAGTCGGTGAGATGGAACTCCCCTGAACTTTTGGCAGCAGTCCCCCTTTTGTGTTATATTTCATTATGATCTACGACTACCGCCTTCATGGAGTCCTGGGGGCTGTCGAGTTCTTTGCCTATGTCTTCGGCCCGGAAGCCAGGAACTCCCTCTTCTATGAAGAATCCTCCTCAATGATACGCTTCTTCTCCCGCGGAAACGAGTTTACTATCGACGAGGAGCGGGTCCACTACAGGGGAACGGGAGGCCACTTCTGCGAGTACATGTTCGGCGTCGACAAGCCCCTTAAGGACATGCTCAGGAGGGATGTTAGGAACCGGCTGATAATGTTCGGAGCCGTCCAGTCCGATGACGGCGGGATCACCTTTACCGACAACATTGAAGGATCGGAGGCGGTGAATGAAATCTTTCTTCATGGCAATGCGGTGAAGAACTATTATTTCTTTGTCTCATCCGATTTCAGGGGACGGTATGCCTTCCGCCAACAGGAAATCCTGGGGGCGGTGGGAAGATTTCTTAAAAGGACGCCCCTCCTTACGGAAGGCAGGGATACAGACCTCATACTCGAACTCTACCGGGCACTGAACGAACCGGACTCCACCATCCTCCTCTTCAGCCTTTCCCACAAGGGAAACGAGCAGTTCTACCGGAGTTTTTCAAGGATCTATGACAGATCCCGGGATATCAGCAAGGAAGACATGATGGAGATTGCAAGGATGGCTGCGGAACTCAACGTTGATTACTACCAGCAGGAAAGGATGAAGATCGATGTGATGTACCGTCATCCCGAAAACAGGGCGATCGTGGATGAATACCATGATATACTGATCTCAAGTTTCTTCTCCGAAACCGTCTCCCCTTCCGAGATGGCCCGGCTCAGAAGACTCAGGATGCTCCGGATCAGGAACAACATCCCCAGCGTCCTCTTCGAGACCCTTGACTCCACACTGCTGAAGGGGAAAAAGATACAGGAAGAGGAGATACCCGAGTATCTCAAGGAAGCAAGGGCGATACTTGAGAATGTTTTTTTCCGGGACCCCCTCCTGAAGAGCCATATCATTGTGGATGACATAGTCAAACTGGTCCGGGCAAAGCATACAGCCTATATAAACGGTGAACGCGAGTTCGAGAACATACTTCTGGACATAGGAAAGGCCTGTGATGAATATGCAAGGGAGCACGGAGATTTCAGCCTTCTTGAGGACTTCAGCTCCATCATCTCCTATTTCGACCGCTACGACCATGTCCAGGCATCGGTAAGCCGGATCGCCTTCATGGAAAACCTCGAAATCGGGGAAGACCTGATCCGGAGCCTGATGGAGAACCGGAAGGAGTTCAACAGCCTCAGGGAGGGGCTCTTTGAGGAGATCTTCATCAGGGATCTCCTGAACAACCGTTACATAACAAACTTCGGTAAGAAGAAGATAAAGGCCCTTGCAGAGGGGCTCCCCAAGATTATCTCAGGTGATTCATCCATCGGGGACCTTATCGGGAGACTCGGGGATATCGCAAGAGAGGAAAGGCTCTACCGGCTGGCATGTAGTATAATAAAGGACAATATCAGGGGGATATACTCCCAGCTTGATTCACCGGGGATAAGGGAGGAGATACTGGAATTTATAAGAAAGGAGTTCAGGAAGAGAGGAATCAAGGGCGATCTCCCGGCCCCCGTTTTCAGCCGGGCGATTCTGGACCTGAAAAAGGAGCATTTCTACCTTGAACATCTCCTCCCCAGGATAATAAAGATGAGAGACCACCGCCTCCGGGAGGACTTCTTCACAAACAGCGGGCTTGACAGGTTCTATATAGAAAACCTTGAAAGGGAATATGTTAAGGAAAACGGGATAGATATCTCCCTCCTCGAGGGGTTGAGGCAATAACAGCGGTAAAGAAAGGAGGAAAGATGAAAAAGGCGATCCTGTCATTACTTGTACTGGCTGTTATGGTGCTTGGGACAGTCCCTGTCTCGGCCCAGATCGAAAACAGCTACAAGAAGGGCCTCAGGAGTTACTACACAGGAGATTACAAGGAAGCCGTCCGGATACTGAAGGAGTATGTCAGGCACCGTCCCGACCCCCGGGCTTATTACCTGATAGGCTATGCCCTTTACGAACTCGGCAGGTATGATGAGGCGGCAAGGTACTTCAAGGAGGCCTACCTTATTGATCCGGAAATATCTATTGAAAAGCTGAAATAGCAGGACGTACAACCGGAAAGCCCGTATGCCTGTAACATCAGCCCTTTTAACAGACAGAATAACAAGGGCATATCCCTAAAAGAGGATCCCCAGAAAAAAAAGCGCTGCTGTCCGTGGGAACTGGACAGCAGCTTTAGGGGAGGTAACGAGGCGCTTACTTATTTTATACCACAATTCTAAGATAATGTCAAGGGGTAAATTGGTTAGATTTGATAAATATAACTTTAGATTATATGATTATAAACCCCTCGATCTTCTTATTCCTTCAAATTCCTTCTCTTTCCTCAAATTTTCACCTGAAGCAGTGGTTGGGGATCCACTCCCCGCTGCCTGAGCCCCCTTTGAGTCATTCTTGCCAAGTATCCGCTGGTACTCCTCATACGGAACGGCAGAGTCCCAGTGGCCTGTCCATTTCCCCACCCCTATAAAGATATAAAAGGTTATGAGCAGACCGGCGATAAAATACCCCGCCCTGATGGGACGGCGAGAGGTGTTAGTCCTCACCGTCATGTCCAGTGCCCCATCAGAGGGACAGTGGCTCAGACAGGTAAGGCAGCCATAACACTCGGGAGAAGAGATGGTGGTCTTCTGCTCCACATCAATCAAGGACGGACATGCTTCGGAACACTTTCTGCAGTGGATACAGTGCTCATCGTTCCTCCTTATCTTCAGTGGACTCAGCAGGCTCACAAGTCCGAGAAGGGCCCCGTAGGGGCAGAGATACCGGCACCAGAAGTTCTTGTAAAGGAGACTCAGCAAAAGGATTATTGATACCACTACGAGGGCTGTCCCGGATATCCTGGTGAAGAACTCCATCGTCCGGACATCAACGACCTTGTAATAATCGGTAATAAAAAAGAGGACCATCATGTTAGGAACCATGGCGATCCCGATAAGGGCCAGAAAGAGCCCCATGAGGAGGTATTTTATCGCCCTCAGCGGGATGTCTATCTGGGTACCCATTCTCAGTTTTCTCCTGTGGATCCTCTCCCCGATCATCCAGAGGTACTGGGAGAAGGTGCCCAC
>WFTX01000316.1 GCA_015485235.1 Nitrospirota bacterium
GCAGCGTCAGATGTGTATAAGAGACAGGGAAAAGATGATTCTATTCCATTCTTGCCTCCAGGTACTTCGTACCTTTCGGCAAGATGCATTGTCCCGTGGTCTTGCCTGCCCGTATCGTGGCCGCAGGGTTCTTCATCTGCAAGCACTTGACTTATCAGTCGGGAAGGTGGTAAACTCTCGGAAATTCATTATTTTTGTTTTCAGCTGGTGTGTTGGATTCAACATTGATGTGGAAAAAAAGCAACAGTTCTTCAAAGAGAATGCTGATTAATCAAGATGTTTGTAATGGTATGTTTTTTGCAAAGATACTAAAATTAATTGGTTTTTAGAAAAAATACTTGACAAAATCGTCAGATAATGATATAAATTCTGCATAGGGTTTACTGTAATTTAATCAGGATATAGGTTAATATTTTTCTTAAGGTAGCGACAGGTATTTTTATGAGTTGTTGGCCTCAGGCAGGCTTTCTAAGAGAAAAGGTAAGAATTTGGGCAGGTTTGACTGTTCTGCTAATCCCATAATGTGGGGAGGTGATATCCTAAGAAGTCAGGGTTTCAGTATTCATTAACGTGATTCAAGAGTTCTCTGTTTAACCCTGTTTTACAGGGCAGAATGCTAACCTTATGAAGGAGGGTTAGGAATTGAAGAAATATCTGGCAATAGTAATCGGTATGATTTTTGTTCTGGGTTTTGCTGCCAGTGCCTTTGCTATCCATGCACAGATTCCGGCAGAGACACAGGCAGTCGTTGCTAAGGGAGCCACTCAGATCACCATTGGCGGTGACATCAGGTTCAGGATGGACTACAGAAGCAACCTTAGTGATCAGCTTGACAATGGTTCCGGTGACGAGCACTTTGCCCGGGTCGACGCCAGGGTGAGGCTCAAGATTGAGGCAAAGGTTTCTGACAACACCAAGGGACTCATCCAGTGGGAACACGACTGGATCTGGGGTGACGGTAATATGTCAAAGGGGACCTATCAGGAAGGTAACGGCATGATCGCTAACGGCAACAAGATCCTTCAGGCATGGATTCAGCACAACATGGGTCCTGTCAGCTTCAAGATCGGTCACATGCCCCTTGCCCTTGGCAACAAGCTCTTCTTTGACCACTCCCTCTGGGGTGATGATGCAGTTCTCATTTTTGCAAGCCCCAACAAGCAGACCCATGTCTTTGGTGTGTTTGCAAAGTTTGACGAGAACGCTGCTGGCATAAATGATGATGCCACAGCATATGTCCTCGCAGGCGGTTACAATGCCGGCAATTTCGGTGTTGGCGGCGATGTTTCCTATGTCGATGATCAGGCTGCCAATATCCACCTCTGGAACTTCGGTATCAGGGGTAATGTCAATGTCGGCGGTTTTGCAATCAAGGGTGATGTCGAAATCCAGACCGGTGAGGTTGACACTGTAGGTGGTCCTGACTTCTCAGGCTGGGCAACCTATTTGAGGGGTGATTACAAGCTCGGCAGCACCAACATCTATGGCCTTTTTGCCTGGGGTAGCGGTGATGATGCCGACAGTGCTGACGACATCGAGGCATTTCAGACCTCACTCAGCCCTGTTGTCTATGACTATGCCGGTTATCTCTATCACTACAGGATGAAGACCGCTACTGGCGGTGCTGGCGGTATTTCCAATACCATGATCTTCAAGGTCGGCGCCAAGCACAAGGTGAACAAGGATGTCTCCGTGGCCGGCTCAATAGCCTACCTCCAGGCGGATGAGGATGTATCACTCAATGGTGGTACTCCTGATGATGACCTTGGCTGGGAGATCGATGGTTCGATCAAGTATAAGATGGACAGGAACCTCACCCTTGCCCTCCAGGGTGGTTACTTCGCAGTCGGCGATGCCTATAATCATGCAGACGGCTCCAGCGATGATGCCTGGGGTGCAAGGCTCGTAACACAGCTCAGCTTCTAAATGTAAGCTGAATTGAGACTTCCAAAGAGGCGGTTGCCAGAGTGCAACCGCCTCTTCTTTTGTGCATGTGGAGCACAGATCAAAACAAATCCTGCGAGCACTCAATTCTGAATATGCATAGCGAGCGAATGTAACAAGACAAAGAGCTTCCTTACATATCGAGGATGCCCTGCGGTCTTGCTCGATACGAGTCCGTTTCGGACCTGCCCGTATCGTGGCCGCAGGGGTCTTCATTCCGAAACAAATTCAAGATCCCAAATATCAAAACAATCCGGACACGGATGAACACGGAGTTGATTGCGTTTATTGAGTTTGTTGGTTTCTTGCCTTTTACTCTTCCTGCCCCCTGCCCGCTACACGCTGTACACTTTATGTCCTCAACCTTAACATAAGATAACTATGTCTTTTGTCCCACCTGCCTTTTTGTCAGGCCAGAAAGGGTAATGTTAAAATTTAACTCTTTTGAAAAACTTGTCTTTTTTAAGGAGTATAATGAAGAAGAAGGTGTTATTATCCGGTAATGAGGCACTCGCCCTCGGTGCTTATGAGGCTGGGGTGAAGGTGGCTACAGCCTATCCAGGGACTCCCTCCACTGAGATACTGGAGAACCTCTCCAGGTACGAAGGTGTTTATACCGAATGGTCTCCGAACGAAAAGGTGGCTCTTGAGGTGGCACTTGGTGCCTCCTTTGCCGGGGTGAGGGCGATGGCGTCCATGAAGCATGTAGGCTTGAATGTTGCGGCTGATCCCCTTTTTACATCTTCCTATACGGGAGTCAGAGGTGGCCTGGTTGTGATAACTGCTGATGATCCCTCCATGCACAGTTCACAGAATGAGCAGGATAACCGGAATTACGCCTTCTCTGCAAAGCTGCCCATGCTTGAACCCTCGGACCCACAGGAGGCGAAGGAGTTTCTTAAGGCTGCCTTCCGGATAAGCGAAGAGTTTGATACCCCCGTACTCCTGAGAACGACTACAAGGATCTCTCATGTCAAGGGGGTTGTGGAGCCCGGGGAACGGGCATTATCTACTGTCGGTCCTTCCATTGAGAAGATGCCAGGTAAGTTTGTGATGCTTCCTGCTAACGCAAGGAAGAGGCGGGTCGAGCTGGAAAAGCGGATGAAGAGGCTCGGAGAGTATGCTGAAGGCTTTCCAGGTAACAGGATAGAATGGGGGACGAGAGAAAGGGGTTTCATCACCTCAGGTGTATCCTACCTGTATGTGAAGGAGGCCTTCCCGGAGGCATCAGTGCTCAAGATGGGTATGATATGGCCCCTTCCTGAAGGCTTGATAAAAGAGTTTTCTGACGGGGTTGAAGAGGTTATTATTGTGGAGGAACTCGACCCATTTCTTGAGACGCATATAAAGGCTTCAGGAATAGCATGCAAGGGCAAAGAACTCATTCCGTCCATTGGTGAGCTTGCACCCATGAAGGTGAAAGAGGCAGTGACAGGAGTGGTTGAGGAGATAGCCTATCAGCCTGCGGCGGTTCCTGTGCGGCCTCCAAACATGTGTCCTGGCTGTCCTCACAGGGGGCTTTTCTATGCCCTTTCAAGGCTCGGGGTCTTTGTCTCTGGTGATATCGGGTGTTATACCCTGGGAGCCCTTAAACCCCTTTCTGCCATGGACTCCTGCGTATGCATGGGGGCCAGCATCGGGAATGCCCTGGGAATGGAGAAGGCCCTTGGTGAGGATGCCCCCGGGAAGGTGGTTGCGGTGATAGGGGATTCCACATTCATTCATTCAGGGATTACGGGTCTGATTGATGTGGTCTATAACAGAGGAATTACTACAGTCATAATAC
>WFTX01000317.1 GCA_015485235.1 Nitrospirota bacterium
GTATTGGGTTTGAGCGGTTTTGGGAAATCGAAAGGGTTCACCGGGATGGTGAACCAGATTTCCCTCCTCGGAAGCGGACAAGGATGTCCGCTGAGAATGATGCGAAAACCCGATACCTGGTTCTCCTTAAAACTGACCAGCAGGTCAAACGGCATTTGGGGGTTGTGTATTAGTGTATTAGTTATTGGGTTATTGGGTCACTCAGCCCCGGCCTTGGCCTTTTGGTCGTCACTAAATCACTGGTCATCATGTCATTACGTTTCCCTTATTTCCCGTCTTGTTATTATCAACGGAATCGACGATTTTGAGAGAACAGACGAGACAGACGAAACACGGACGGTCATAAGAAACAGAGGAAAGGGGATTTGCCTGGCCGGCCTCAGAGTCCCAGAAAGAACCCGGGCAGTTCTTCTTCTCTGACCTCACCCTGGCTTCCATCGGAGAGCCGCTTGTACTTCACCACTCCCCTCTCGAGTTCATCCTCCCCCAGAATGAGGGCATACCTCGCCCCTGATTTGTCCGCCCTTCTCATCTGGCTCTTGAGGGAACTCCCGAGAAAATCCATCTCTACCGAAAGACCGGCAGACCGGAGCCTCTTTACAAGACGGAAGGCCCTCTCCCGCAGTCCTTCGCCAAGGATTGCAAAGAAGACATCAATGCCTGGAGGGTGAACCCCCTCCCTGTCACTCAGGAGGGTTACGAGCCTCTCCATCCCGAGGGCAAAACCGACTGCCGGTGTATCAGGCCCTCCGAACTCCCTGACAAGCCCGTCGTATCTCCCCCCGGCGGCAACGGCGTTCTGGGCACCCAGGTCTGAGGAGGTCACCTCAAAGGTTGTCCTTGTATAGTAATCAAGCCCCCTGACCATGAGGGGGTTGATGGTGAAATCTATCCCTGCCGTTTTCAGGTAGCCCCTGAACCTCTCGAAGTGTTCCTTGCAGTCATCACAGAGGTGGTCGATTATCCTCGGGGCCTCCTGCTTCAGCGACTGGCAGGAAGGGGACTTGCAGTCCAGCACCCTCAGGGGGTTCTTTTCGTACCTTCTCAGGCAGTCATTACAGAGATGATCCCTCCTGCCTGAGAGATACCCTGTAAGGGCCTCCCTGTATCCGGGCCTGCACTGGGGGCAGCCTATGGAATTTACCTCAAATGCAAGCCCTCCCATTCCCAGCGCCTCAAGGAGGCTTCTGAGCATATCCAGGAGTTCGGCATCCATCATGGGATTATCCGTACCAAAGGCCTCCACCCCTATCTGATGAAACTGTCTGTACCTCCCCTTCTGGGGTCTTTCATACCGGAACATGGGCCCCAGGTAATAAAACTTCTGGGGAGCCGGAAGTGTATGAAGGGCGTTCTGGATGTAGGCCCTGACCACTGAGGCCGTCCCTTCAGGCCTGAGGGTGAGGCTCCTTCCGGCCCTGTCAGGGAAGGTGTACATCTCCTTCTCTACGATATCCGTGGTCTCCCCGATCCCTCTTGTGAAGAGTTCGGTAAACTCTATTATGGGAGTCCTGATCTCTGAATATCCGTAAGTCCTGAAAACCCTCCGCGCTATCGCCTCGACCTTCTGCCAGAGCGATGTCTCAGGGGGTGTTATATCCTGAACCCCCTTAATAGTCCTGAATTTCATCCTCTCTATCCTCTGCAGGCTCCTCCTCGGGATTGACGATGAAACCTTCGGGAAGATCAGGCACCTCTGCCTCTGTCCGGCTTCCCTCTTCCTCCCTCACCTCGTCAAACTCAAGCATCTTCAGATGACTCTCTATCAACCGTTTGAGTTCCTCCTTGAAGTGAGTCCTTATCCCCTTGAGGTCAACAATGTCTTCGTGGATCTTCACTACCTTGTCCTGGGCCTCCCTCACAATCGCATCAGCCCTCAACTCGGCCTCCTTCACTATCAGCTCGGCCTCTTTCCTTGCATTGGTCTTGTAATCCTCGACCATCTGTTGTGCCGTCATCAGGGTCTCCCGGAGGGTGTTCTCCATGTCCCTGTACTCCTGGAGGGTCGTCTCAGCCTGGTGAAGTCGTTCCTTCAGGCTTGCGTTGTCCCTCAGGAGTTCCTCCATCTCCTGTCTGATGACCTCAAGAAATGCATATACCTCCTCGACATCGAATCCCCTGAACTTTATGGGGAACTGTTTCTGCTGAATCTCAAGGGGTGTGATCCTCATAGCAGCCCTCCTTTCATCTTATATCCAAGCTCTATAATGCTTCTCACGATAAAGAACCGGAGAAACATGATCCCAAGCAAGACAACAAGGGGTGAAAAATCGATGCCTCCAAAAATCCCGAGTCTCCTCCTTATGGGCCTGAGCACAGGTTCAGTAACCCTGTAGAGAAACCTGACTATGGGATTGTAGGGATCGGGATTAACCCAGCTTATCAGCGCTGCTATGATTATCACCCATGTATAGATGTTCAGGATTATGTCAAGAATATTGCCAAGGGCGATAAAGAGGTTACCAAGGACGAACATCGTTCACCTCCCGCTGAGTTCCATTGATCTTTGAGCAGCAGCCTCAAGGGCCTCCATCACCGCCGCCTTAACGGCATGGCCTTCAAGGACATAAAGTCCTTCGGCAGTAGTCCCGCCAGGTGATGTGACCATCGCCTTCAGTGCTGAAGGGGAGATCCCGCTTTCAATCAGCCTTGCAGTCCCGAGGGCTGTCTGAACTGCAAGGACCTCGGCATCCTTTTTTGCAAGGCCGAGCCTAACCCCTCCCTCAATCAAGGAATCAATGAAATGGGCAAAAAAGGCAGGTCCGCTCCCGCTCAGGGCCGTAACGAGATCCATCACCGACTCATCAAGTACGAGCGTCTTTCCGACCGAATCGAACAACCTGACCACTTTCCTGAGTTCGGACTTCCTCACCCCCTTTGAGGGAGAAATCACCGTCATCCCCGCCCCGACAAGGGCAGGTGTATTGGGCATGGTCCTGATCACCCTTCCGGTCCCGAGTCCGGCCTTTATCCTCTCGGCCCTCACACCTGCAACAATGGAGACTATCAGGTGTCTGGCCTCTATATACTCTCTTATCTCGGAGAGCAGGTCATCCAGGTTCTGGGGCTTTACGGCAATCACCAGGATATCCGCTTTTTCACAGACATCCCTGTTGTTTCCGGTCGTCTTTACCCTGTAGAGCCTTCTGAGTTCCTCAAGCCTCTCAGCCCTCCTGTCCGACACGATTATCCGGGCCTTCCTGTCACTCTTTCTTATCCCGGCTATGAGTGCCCCTGCCATGTTACCGCCGCCTATGAAACCCGTCATCTCCTGCCTCCCTTCACCCGGCACAAAGCCGGATCATTTACTTCGCCGGAGTCCTGATTTTTTGCTGGGATATATTATATCAGTAAGGGGCAGGAACGTGCAGGATAAGGCAAAATACATCAGAGAAAACAAATGCCGGATCCAGGCAACTGAGGAGCCTGAACCCGGCTTGAAGTTCCTTAGAAAATTATGTGGCAGAGATTAACGCCTCTTAAGAAGGCCTTTTTTCCTTGAAACCATATATACCGATGCCAGACCTGCAATGGTAATGAATACCGCCATGCCCCAGTGATTCAGGGTAGGCACTGATACAGACTCAGCGGCTGCAGCCCTGCAGCCGGATGTGTAGGATACGGCATTTGTGATCAACTGGAGGGCATTGCTGTTTATGGTCGGGGTGGTATATGTCATATCATGATTAATGTAGACAACGGTTCCCCCGTTTTCATTGCTGTATGATAGAAGCGGATTGCTGTTTGACCCTTCAATCACAACAGTGGTATTAGGCTTTGCAGTTACAATACTGAAACCAGCAGAATCAGTCCAGGTTGCAGGGACACCGCTTACAAGTGGATGAGATGTATTAAGAACGGTCCATGTGTCACCATATGCATAGGAGCCGTCAGGTGTATAAGCGGGCATGAGGTTCGCTATTGTGGTACCCTTATAATCACTATAAACATCATAGGCGGTCCATTCCGTAAGAACAAGACCGCAACCGGCAGCAACAAAACTGTCCAGGGCGGATGCAGCAGCAGGATCAAACTGATATCCGTAATCGTAACCATCGAGGGCGACAATAACATCAAAGTTGTTCGGGTCAGGACTGAGACCGTCCCAGTTATAGTAGTATTCAACGGTGGTCACATTATGCCCTGCATTTTCCAGTGCGGTCTGTACCTGTGGTTCGCTCTGTCCGTCACCAAGGAGCAGAACATCAGCGGCCTGGGAAAACCCCGCAAAGAGAAAACTCAGGGTAAAGACAAGAATTACGGTGGACATGCTCTTCATAATCATTCCTCCTTAAAAAAATTTAATAGTTGTTGCAATTTTCAATTATAACATTTTTATATTATTTTTGTTTTAGGAAAAAGTTTTATTCGATAAATACGGTTTTCCGATGCCAAAGCATAATTTAAA
>WFTX01000318.1 GCA_015485235.1 Nitrospirota bacterium
AATATATGGTGGAGCCCGGC
The DNA here is from genome assembly GCA_015485235.1 of Nitrospirota bacterium. Lineage (GTDB taxonomy): Bacteria > Nitrospirota > Thermodesulfovibrionia > Thermodesulfovibrionales > JdFR-85 > WFTX01. The sequence goes on from WFTX01000318.1 coordinate 21, forward strand.
ATCCAGCCTCTCCAGGCAGACGAGGAAAGGCTCCGGCAGATCCTTCTGAATCTGATTGACAACTCCATAAAATACTCTGACCCCGATTCAACCATTGAAATCCAGGTTCTGGAGGAACAGGATTATGTTATAATTAAGGTAAAAGACAGCGGCTGGGGAATCCCCCCCGAGGATCTCCACCATATCGGCAAAAGGTTTTATCGTGGGAGACATGGAAGTATTACTAAGGGGACAGGACTCGGGCTTTCTCTTTGTCATGAGATTGTCGAGATGCATGGAGGAAGAATGGAGATAGAAAGCACCCCTGGAGTTGGCACCGTTGTCAGGATTTACCTCCCGGTCAGGAGGTCAGATGCCTAAGGTAATGGTCATTGACGACGAACCCTTCATTCTCATGATGATTGAGGACAAGCTTAAAAGTGCGGGTCTCGAGGTGCTGACAAGACGGGAATCCAGAGGTGCTGTAGAACAGATCCGCCAGGAGCGTCCCGACCTGATAATCCTTGACTGGATGATGCCGGAAGTAAGCGGCTTAGACATATGCAAGGAACTCAAATCAGACCCCGATCTTGCAGGGATACCTGTTTTTATGCTTACCGCAAAGGGACAGGAAGACGACGAAAAAATAGGAATACGCTGTGGCGTTGACCGTTACATCACGAAACCCTTCAGCCCACGCAGCCTCCTGGAAATAGTACTTGAACAGGTCGGAGAGAAATAGACTCAGGGAAGACCTCCAGCGGACGGTCAGGGAACTCTCCGACACTTACGAAGAACTCACCCTTCTGTACCAGTTGTCGGAGGACCTTGCCGGCCTTGGAGTGGACGAGATCTGTGAAAAACTACTGAAGGAAGTCCAGATTCTGTTTGATGCTGAGACCGTGGCAATTCTTCTGCTGAATGAAAAGGAAAGGCACCTCTACACCAAGGCATCTACCGGAAACTGGAACCCTGACCGGATCATTCCCCGTGGAAACCGAAAAAGTATATTTTGGCGTCCCCTTCTCAAGAAAAAGGCTATAACTCTTTGTGTTACTTCATCAGAGAAAGAACACAATGAACTCGCCGGTCTTGGGTCAGTCCTTATCGCTCCCCTGACAGGCAAAAAGAAGGAGATCGGCCTGATACTCGCTGCCAACCGGCGCAAGAGAGATGAGTTTTTCGCAGGTGATGTAAAGCTGCTTCGATCACTCGCCTTTCAGGCCGGGCTCTTTATGGAAAATGCCATCCTCAGCAGGGAGGTCCAGTCCTTTCTCATCGGTATAATCCGGTCCTTTGTCAGGGCGCTGGAGGCATCCTCGGAGTGGACCGCCGGCCATACCGAACGGGTCACAGGCTATGCCGTTGCAGTAGGACGACTCCTCGGGTTCAGTCCGGCACAGATTGAACGGTTGAGGATATGCAGCCTCCTGCATGATATAGGCAAGATCGCCACACCCGATGAGATACTTAACAAGGGAGAGAGACTCTCTGAAGAGGAATGGGAAAAGATCAGACAGCATCCTGTCATTGGTGCGGAAATCCTCTCGGAACTTCGCGGGTTCATAGATGTGGTGGACTGCATCAGATATCACCATGAGAGATACGACGGGAAGGGACTACATGGTCTTAAGGGTGATGACATCCCTCTGAAGGCCAGGATACTGGCTGTCTGTGATGCCTTTGACGCCATGACCTCTGACCGTCCTTACCGGCGGCGTCTTTCTGCAGAGGAAGCGATTGAAGAGATCGAAAAGGAGAGCGGGCGGCAGTTTGATCCTGAGATAGCAGAAGTCTTCTCTGGATGGATAAGGTCAGCCTACGGAATCGAGCCTCCTCAGCCTGAACCTGACGCCTGAGTCCTCGGCGATCCTCCTGCAGGCATCAAGATCCACTCCCTCCATATCCACAACTGTAACAGTTACTTCCGGTATATACCTTTTCGCCTCCCTTATGAACTCCAGCACCCCCTTGAAGGCATCCTTCACCCTTGGCCTGCATATCTTCCTGTAGGTCTCATCATCATGGGCATTCAGGCTTATGGAGATGGAGTCCACAAGCCCCTCAAGCTCAGGAAGGATATTCCGTCCGTGAATCAGATTCCCATGCCCGTTTGTGTTAACCCGGACCCTTCCGCCTCTTTTTTTGATCCAGAGGGCAAGGTCCTTCAGAAGTTCAAACCTGAGGAGGGGCTCTCCGTAGCCGCAAAAGACAACCTCCCTGTAGTCCAGCGGATTGCCGATAGCCGTCTTCAACTCCTCCAGGGATGGTTCCCTTGAGAGTCTCAGGTTATGTCCCTTCACATAATCGGTATGGAAGCGGACACAGAAACCGCAGACATTACTGCACCGGTTGGTAAGGTTGAGGTAGAGGTTATCCCTGATCTTGTAAGCAATCTCTCCCTCCTCAGGCATCTCGCCTATCCCGAAAAGCCTCTTTGCATTCACTGTCGTGATCCGGGCGATATCCTCCAGCCCCACCCCCCTGAGGCTGGCGAGAACCCTTGCCGTCTCTACAACCCGGGCAGGCTCATTCCTCTTGCCCCGGTAGGGAACAGGACTGAGATAGGGGGCATCGGTCTCAATAAGAAGCCTCTCATCAGGGATCTTCCGGGCCACCTCTTTCAATCCCTGGGCATTCTTGAAGGTAACAGGGCCTGCAAAGGAGATGTGAAGCCCCAGGGCAAGGGCCCTCTCCGCCATCTCCTCCCCACCCGAAAAACAATGCATCACCCCTTTATGCAGTCCTGACTGCTCGAGGATCCTCATGGTCTCGTCTTCAGCCTCCCTGCTGTGGATCACCACAGGAAGGTCCCTCTCAACCGCTATCTGGAGCTGTCTTTCAAAAACCCGCCTCTGTACATCCCTTGGAGAGTGATCATAGTGGTAATCCAGTCCTATCTCACCCAGAGCAACCATTCCGGGCTCTTCAAGCCATTCAAGAATCTTCTCTTCCTTGTCTCTGTCATAGGTCTTTGCATCGTGAGGGTGAATGCCCACTGCACCGAAAATCATTGTATGATTCCTGGCAAGGTCAACAGTCCTCTCACACCCCTTGAAATCAGACCCCACATTCAGGACATACTCCACCCCGGCCTGCACAGCACGGTCCAGGACCTCAGGGAGGTCTTCCCTGAACTCCTTCATGTCAAGATGACAGTGGGTATCTATGAAGGTCATGGTTATCAGGTTACTAAGTTACTGGGTTACTCAGCCGTAAAGACTGCAATTGGTATATTTGTATATTGGTTATTCGGTAAGGGCATTAAAGGTTTCTCAGGCGCCGAACTTTTTCAGCCTTCCGGCGTTTGCCAGAGCAAGAGGAAGTATATTGAAGGCAGGGAGTATTCCCAGTTCTCCCTTCAGGCATTCCCTCTCCGTGAAACGGGAGGAGACCCCCCCCAGTACATAGGGTGCATGGATCATCACCGGCACGGGGTGCCAGCTGTGTTCCTTCATCAGTGAAGGTGTGGAATGATCTCCTGTGATTATAAGCACATCCGGTTTCAGACTGAGTACTTCCGGTATAAAGCCGTCGAACTCCTCTATCTTGCCCTTCTTTGCCTCGAAGTTCCCGTCTTCACCATAGGAGTCCACCTTCTTCACATGCATGAAGAAGAAGTCGTACTCGTTCCAGTTCTCCCTTATGAATTCGATCTCTTCCCTGATATCACCGTTAACGGGTGGGGTCTCCATTCCCACAAGACGGGCCAGCCCGCGGTACATCGGATAAATCGCCACGGCAAGAGCATTCAGTCCGAAGACATCCTGGAACTTAGGGATGTCCGGAACCTGCGATATCCCCCTTAAAAGGGCATAGTTTGCACGTTCTTCATCCTTCAATATATCTGCAATCCTGTCAATCAGTTTCTCGGCGATCCTGGCTACCCTTTCAGACTGGTGATTTGCCGGAACGGGTTTAAGGGGCGGTTTCCCGACCTTCTGCGGGTCCGTATCGTTTACATGATCAGAACCATGTTCAAGGGGTTCAGGAAACCTCAGAACAACTGCAAACCGGTGCTCCATACCAGAAGCGAATATGATCTCGGCTTCATCAATTCCCTTGATCTCTTCAGAGAGACGCCTTGTCAGTTCCCTGTTCTTTTCAGTAGGGATCCGGCCCGCTCTCCTGTCCTTGACCAGTCCTTCCTGGATGGTGGAGAAGTTGCACCTGATCGCCACATCGGTATCACGGAGTTCAATCCCGAGACCGAGGGCCTCAAGGACTCCCCTGCCTATCTGCCACTCTCTGGGATTATAACCGAATATTCCAAGATGGCCGGGGCCGCTTCCCGGTGTTATTCCGTAGGCCACAGGGATGTGAAGGCCGGTGGCTGATGTTCTGACAAGATTGTCGAGATTCGGGGTAACTGCTGCCTCAAGTTCTGTCTTTCCGTCCACGGGCAGTCCTCCGACGCCGTCAAGAACAACCATCATTATCTTGGTGTTGTTTTTCTGTATAAGTCCCTTTATCAGTTCCTGCATCTATATAATATAACCAAAAATGAAGGGTTTCTGCCAGGTGCTATCTCGTCCCAAAAATGCCGATTGACTCATCAGTCAGCTACAAGGCAGGAGGAAATAGGCTTTTCGTCTCATTCTCGCAGGCCATCCATGGCAGCCATACCCCAAAAAGTCTTCGACTTTTCGGGGACCCCTGCTCCGAGGCAGGCAATCTGCTTCACCTTCCTGGTGAAGATCATAGATTGCCTGAAACCGCTCAAACCCTATGCCCTCCTGCCCTTTATTGGTGGGGTATTTTTTCTATCGGCAATCTGGGGCTCGTTCATCCGGTTTGTTTCGTTTGTTTTGTTCTCCGGCTGGATCTCCTGGATAAACCTTACAGTTGTATAAGCTGTCACCCAAAGGGAGGGGAGGGGAAATGGAGAAATCTCAGAAGATAACCACAACGTGAAGGTCTTCATGCTCATGAAGGAGCAGAGAAGGAAGATACAGAGCAGATTCCTTCCTTTCCAGAAACCTCCTGAAGGCTTCTCTCTTTTCCTCACCCCTCACAAGCAGAATCACCCTTCCTGACCGGAAGATCATACCCGGCGTTATCGTCACCCTTGGCAGATCAGGTGCATCTAAAACTGGACAGGCCAGGCTGTCTCTCTCACCGATAAGGGGACTGCCCGGAAAGAGAGATGCAATATGTCCGTCCGCACCCAGGCCGAGAATTATCAGATCAAGACCCTGAGAGGCCTCTCTTTCAAGAAGTTCCTGATACTCTGCAGCCGCCGTCTCAGGACCGTGCTCCCCCCTTATCCTGAACACCCTTTCCGGAGAAATCATCGCAGGATCGAGGAGAAGCCTCTTTATCATCCCGTAATTGCTCAGACTGTCATCAGGGGGAACACATCTCTCATCAGTAAAAAAGACCCTCCAGCGCCCCGTCATCCCCCGTTCCCGGGAAAGTCTTCTGTATAGTGCCTCAGGTGAGCGGCCTCCACAGAGCCCGATATCAAAGGTGTCTTTACTTTCAAGTACCCTCTCAGCCGTGGATCTTATAACCTCAGTTATCCCTTCTATAAAGGACAACTCATCGTGAAATCTTCCTATCTCACCCACCACGACCTGCCGTCTTTTTTGATAAAGCCATCTGCGGCTCTTGGACCCCAGGTTCCAGGCGAATAGAATCTTACGGCCCCCTTACTCCCATCCTGTTCAATGTACTCAATAAAGGGCATGAAAAACTCCCAGGCAAGTTCAACCCCCTCCTGCCCCACAAAGAGAAGGTGATCCCCCCTGATACAATCCAGAAGGACCCTTTCATAGGCATCGGGCAGGGAA
>WFTX01000319.1 GCA_015485235.1 Nitrospirota bacterium
AGCAGACACAGGGGATCAATATCATGATCAGGCAGGTTTTGTGATAAGGAACTGATTAAGTGCTCTGCCAGGGTATGATAAAAATTGGGGGAACTCCTGTTATTTGACATTTTCAACCAGGATTGTTTTTAATATTAGGTCAATACAGATCTCAGGAGGTTGTTCTATGTATGCTGTTATAGAGACAGGTGGGAAGCAATACCGTGTGCGTTCCGGACAGGAACTGAAGGTGGAAAAGATCAATGCTCCCGATGGAGAGATAGTCACAATTGACAGGGTGCTGCTCCTCTCTGACGATGACAGGACTGTTGTGGGAGATCCTTACATTGAGGGAGCTTCCGTGAAGGCCAGGGTCGTGGAGACCGGAAAGGCCAGAAAGGTCCTTGTCTTCAAGAAGAAACCCAGGAAGGGATTCAAGAGGCTCCGGGGCCACAGGCAGTTCTTCTCAAAGATAAGAATTGAAGATATATCTTTTGGAGGTTAGATATGGCACATAAAAAGGGTGTTGGAAGCTCAAGAAACGGCAGGGACAGCAATCCCAAGAGGCTTGGTGTAAAAAGATATGCCGGTCAGTTTGTGAGGGCCGGTAACATTCTTGTCCGGCAGAGGGGAACAAAGTTCCATCCCGGTTTTAATGTCGGAAAGGGGGGAGACGACACACTTTTTTCCCTTATTGACGGTGTGGTGAAGTTTGAGAGGAAGGACAAGAGACGGCTCAAGGTGAGCGTCTATCCTGTCAGTTCCTGATCTGTCTGTATACAGCTACAAGGTAAACGGGAAGGCCCCTTTTGAAGAGGGGCCTTTTTTTGCTTCAGAAGAGCATAAGGTGTCGTGCATTTGCATTTTCTCATCCATACCGACTCTCCCTATCGTTTCAGATTATTTTGATAACTGCTGGTGTAAAATAAATGTGTATGAGTGACAGACCGGTAAAGATCATAGGTGGAGGCCTTGCCGGGAGCGAGGCGGCATGGCAACTGCTCAGGAGAGGCATTCCTGTCAGGCTCTATGAGATGAGACCCCTGAAGATGACTGCTGCCCACAAGACGGGCCTCCTTGGTGAACTGGTCTGTTCCAATTCTCTCCGATCTGCAGATATACTCTCGGCTCCAGGGCTGTTAAAGGAGGAGCTGAGGCTTGCCGGCTCACTTATTATGGAGGCTGCCCTTGAGTCAAGGGTGCCAGCCGGTTCTGCCATGGCCGTTGACAGGCAACTCTTTGCAGAATACATAACGGAAAGGCTGGGCAGTCATCCCCTGTTTGAACTCGTCCATGAGGAGATAGGGGAGATACCCGATGATGGCATTGTGATTGTCTCAACAGGTCCTCTGACCTCCCGGGCATTTTCCGAGGCTCTGAAGGGGATCCTGGAGGGAGAGTACCTCTATTTCTATGATGCCATAGCCCCTATTGTGGATGCCGACGGGATTGATTACTCTATCGTATTCCGGGCATCCCGGTATGGCAAGGGCGGTGATGACTACCTGAACTGCCCCATGAACGAAGAGGAGTACAACAGGTTCTACGACGCCCTGATAAGTGCTGACCGGGTGAGGGCAAGGGAGTTTGAAGATGAGAAGTTCTTTGAGGGATGCATGCCGATAGAAGTGATGGCTGAACGTGGGAGAGACACCCTCCGGTACGGGCCGATGAAGCCTGTGGGGCTGAGAGACCCGAGGACAGGGAAGGAACCCCATGCCGTTGTGCAACTCCGGCTCGAGAACCGGCAGGGGAGTTCATACAACATGGTCGGGTTTCAGACAAGGCTCAAGTGGCCTGAACAGGACAGGGTCTTCAGGCTCATCCCCGGGCTCAGGGATGTGGAGTTCCTAAGGTACGGGAGTATCCACAGGAATACCTTCATTAACGGACCGCGTTTTCTTTCAGAGACCCTGTCGCTGAAGAACAACCCTGACCTGTATATCGGCGGGCAGTTGACAGGCGTGGAGGGCTATATTGAATCAACCGCCACCGGACTCCTCGCAGGAATCAACATCTGGAGAAGATTGACAGGGAGGCCTCCTGCCATCCCCCCGAAGGAGACCGCCCATGGTGGACTTCTCAGGCATGTTACCTCCTCTTCTCCGGAAGGGTTTCAGCCGAGCAATATAAACTTCGGGCTCATACCCCCTCCTGAAGAGAGAATACGGGATAAACGGGAAAAGAAGGAATACATAGTCAGGAGGGCGCTTCAGAGGTGGAAGGAGTATCTTTCTGAGATAAATGAACCTCAACGTTGCATAATCAGGCGGTAGGCAATGCCCTCAAGACTTTACGAAACCGATTAGATTTCATAAAAAGGGGCATTGTAATATCTATCAGCAGGTGGAATTCAGGATCAGAGAATGCTACCTTACTCTAAGGTATCGCCGCAAAGTCTTTCGGGCATCACCTACCGCCTTTTTTAAGTAGTTTAATGCAACTGTCAGGTGAAGGAGAAGTATGAACAAGTACATAGATGAGTTCATTTCCTATCTGAAGGATGAACGGGGATACTCACCAAATACGGTCAGGGCATACAGGAAGGACCTGGAGGCCTTTCATGCCTTTGCCGGAAAGGACCCTCCTGAGGTTGATATCACCGATATAAGGGGTTTTGTAGCCAGCCGGATCAGGGATGGAAAGAGCAAGACCTCTGTGAGCAGAAGCCTTGCCGCCTTGAGAACCTACTTCAGTTATCTCTACAGGGAAGGCTACATAAAGCTGAACCCGGCCCGTTTCATTCCCTCTCCTAAAAAGGAGTCCCGTCTTCCAAGGTTCCTTTCCATTGATGAGATCTTCGGCATGGTCGAAAAACCCGGGGACTTCGGGTTTACAGAGATAAGGGACAGGGCGATACTGGAGCTCTTCTACTCCAGTGGTCTGAGAGTAGGAGAGATGGCTTCGCTCAGGGTTGAAGACCTCAACCTGAAAGAATGTCTCCTTAAGGTGATGGGGAAGGGGAGGAAGGAGAGAATCATACCGCTTGGGAGAAAGGCTGCAGATGCCCTGAGACGGTATCTCGTTGAGAGATCGCTTCTTAAAGGGCAATCGGAGAGGCTTTTTCTCAACAGGAGGGGAGGGCCCCTTACGGACAGGAGCATAAGGAGGATTGTGGTTAAGTATGCCCGGATAGCCGGCGTAGAGGGAAAGGTGAGTCCACACACGCTCAGACACACCTTTGCAACACATCTGCTCCACGAAGGGGCCGATCTCAGGGATATCCAGGAACTCCTGGGGCACAGTTCCCTCTCATCCACACAGGTCTATACCCACCTGGATCTCAGGAAACTGGTTGATGTCTATGACAGTGCCCATCCCCTTGCCAGGGGTAAGGCAAAAAAGGGGAGGAAGGACTGAGGGGAAGCAGGATTGTTTTAGGTCAGGGAAATCATCTACCAGTCCGTTTGGGTTATAATAGAAAAACCTGTTTTTCAGGAGAGTTGCGGAATGAAAATATACGGGACCACAATACTTTCAGTAAGGAGAAAGGGAAAGGTGGCCATAGGCGGAGACGGTCAGGTCACCATGGGCAACACGGTACTGAAGCATAATGCAAGGAAGGTCCGGAAGATGTATCAGGACCGGGTGCTTACAGGTTTTGCCGGGGCCACTGCCGATGCCTTCACACTCTTTGAGAAGTTCGAAGGGAAGCTGGAGGCCTATCGCGGCAACCTCACGCGCGCTGCCGTGGAACTTGCCAAGGAGTGGAGGACAGACAAGATACTCAGGCATCTCGAGGCGCTCCTGATCGTTGCTGATTCGGACAGTACCCTTATCATCTCCGGCAAGGGTGATGTGATCGACCCCGAGGACGGGGTAGCTGCCATCGGTTCCGGCGGGCCCTATGCCGAGGCTGCTGCAAGGGCGCTCCTTCAGAATACCGACCTTGATGCAAGGGAGATAGTCCAGAAGGCCATGGAGATAGCCTCAAGGATTTGCATTTACACAAACAGAGAGATACAGATAGAGGAGATTTAGATGGATGAGAAACTGACTCAGAATGAGAGTGCACAGGTTCCGGTTACTGTAACTGATATAACCGGCTCCCTTACTCCACGCAGGATTGTGGAGGAACTGGACAAGTTCATAATCGGCCAGGACAGGGCAAAACGGGCCGTGGCCATCGCCCTGAGGAACAGATGGCGGAGACAGAGACTCTCTGACGAGCTCAGGGAGGAGGTGCTCCCTAAGAATATAATCATGATAGGACCCACAGGGGTGGGAAAGACGGAGATCGCCAGGAGGCTCGCCAGGCTCGCCAATGCCCCCTTCCTGAAGATCGAGGCATCAAAGTTCACCGAGGTCGGGTATGTGGGAAGGGATGTAGAATCAATGATCCGGGATCTTACAGAGATAGGTGTAAACATGGTCAAGAAGGAGGAACTGGAGAAGGTTCAGGAGAGGGCAAAGGTGCTTGCCGAAGAAAGGGTCCTTGATCTCCTTCTGCCCAGGCCGAGAGGCTCCATTGGTGTCCAGGTGGGTCCTCCGCCTGAGGATGAAAGCCGGTCTGAGACGAGGGAGAAGCTCAGGAGGCAGTTGAGGGAGGGGAAATTCGACTCCCGGTACGTCGAGATAGAGGTCCAGGAGAAGGCGATGCCCTTCGGGGTTATCTCCAATGTGGGGCTTGAGGAACTGGAGATCAACCTGAAGGAGATGCTCGGGAATATCTTTCCCGGGAAGGCCAGGAGGAAGAAGGTCAGGGTGGCCGAGGCCCTCCAGTTGCTTGCAAAGGAGGAGGCTGACAGGCTTGTTGACATGGAGAAGGTAACAAGGGAAGCCATCCGGAGAGTGGAACAGGCCGGGATAGTCTTCATTGATGAGATCGACAAGGTGGCATCAAGGGGTTCTTCCCAGGGGCCTGATGTCTCCAGGGAAGGCGTCCAGAGGGATCTACTGCCGATAGTCGAAGGAACCACCGTGACCACCAAGCATGGTCCTGTCAGGACGGATCACATACTTTTCATTGCTGCAGGGGCCTTTCATATGGCAAAACCGTCGGACCTCATACCTGAACTCCAGGGACGGTTTCCCATCAGGGTGGAACTGGATCACCTGGGAAGGGATGAATTCAGGAGGATTTTGACTGAACCGGACAATGCACTGATAAAGCAGTATGTGGCCCTGCTCCGGACAGAGGGGATGGAACTGATATTTACTGAAGACTCCATAGAAGAGATTGCTTCCATTGCGGCAACGGTGAATGAGAAGACCGAGAATATCGGGGCGCGACGCCTCCAGACGGTCATGGAAAAGCTTCTTGAGGAGGTCTCCTTTACTGCTCCTGAAAGAAGAGGCGAGACACTCAGGGTGGACAGGGACTATGTGAGAGAGCGCCTTGAGGATATCGTCAAGGATGAGGACCTGAGCAGATATATACTTTGATGATCCATTTACTTTCAAGGAATGGAGGGTTTGACATTGATGCTGAAAAAACATGGAGATCGACAGGGGGATACCCTCACGGATCTTCCGACGCAAGGGGATTATTGGAATCTCCGCTTGTCTCTTTGAGACACGAATGAGCATCCAACGGGAGGTATATTTCTGCAGAGAGAATTTAGGAGGTTTTGTATGGCGCGGAAAGGTCTTGCCGGAAGGCTCCGTGAGTGTATACCCCCTGTCATAAAGACACAGATTTTTGCAGCTGCAAGGCTAATAGTTATTGCCCTCATTCTCGCGGTGCTTCTTTCTTGTGGAGGCAGGCGGACTACCTACAGGGTACCGCCGCCGTCGGGAAGGGATGTGATGGTCGCCTCCTGGTATGGGGAGAAGTTTCACGGCCGTCCTACCGCCTCAGGTGAGATATTCAATATGTACGATTACACTGCTGCACACAAGAAACTCCCCTTTGGAACCCGTCTCAGGATAACCAACCCTGAAAACGGGCGGTCCGTTGTGGTAAAGGTGAATGACCGGGGCCCCTATGTTAAGGGGAGGGACATCGACCTATCCTATGCTTCAGCAAGAAAGATAGGACTTATCCGGAAGGGGACGGGCAGGGTTTATGTGGAGTATCTCGGGAGGGATAACTCCTATGTGAGGCCGGTCCGGTTTATCGATAAAAGGGGGCCCTTTACGGTTCAGGTTGCCTCCTTCAGGGACCTCAGTAACGCATTCAGGCTGAAGTCGATACTTGAACATACCTATGAAGATGTATATATAATGAAGGTATGGTTGAGAGGAGAGAGATTTTACCGCGTGAGGGTGGGAAGGGCATTGCGCAGGGTTGATGCCGGGAGTCTGGCTGAAAGGCTCTCCCGGGAGGGCTACCGTGTGCTTGTCATGAGGTTTGAGGAGGTCCTTTGATGAGCTTTGATGATGTGGTGAGCTTTCACGGTCATGCATGCCCCGGTCTTGCCATTGGTTACCGGGTCTCTGATAAGGCGCTCCGGGAGATGGGTGGCCGGGCTGAGGATGAGGAACTGGTGGCGGTTGTGGAGAACAACTCCTGTGCCGTTGATGCTGTGCAGGTCATGACAGGCTGCACCTTCGGGAAGGGAAATCTGATCTTCAGGGATTACGGCAAACAGGTCTATACCTTTATCAGAAGACCATCGGGGGATGCGGTCAGGATAGCCGTCAACTGGGTCTCACCGGATGAGACTGATGAGGAGAAGGAGGCATGGAGGAAGTTTTCCTCAGGCGAGAGGTCGGATGATGTAATGCGAATAGTTCATGCCAGGAAGGCGAGGAAGATAAAGGCGATAATGGATGCCACCGATGAGGAACTCTTCGAGATAAAACGCCTCAGGGTTGATCCTCCCCGGGAGGCGAGGGTTTATCCATCGCTAAGGTGTGAGTTCTGCGGTGAGAAGGTGATGGAGCCAAGGGCGAGGGTGAGGGAGGGAAAGGTGGCCTGTATTCCCTGTGCAGAAGGAGAGGCCTGATATGGAGAAACTCATTGAAAAGGCTGAAATACTGATAGAGGCCCTGCCCTTTATCAGAAAGTTCTATGGTAAGACCTTTGTGATAAAGTACGGAGGTGCGGCCCAGGTGGACGAGGCTCTCAAGGACGCCTTTGCCCGGGATGTTGTTCTGATGAACTACATAGGGATAAATACCGTGATCGTCCACGGTGGTGGGCCGAAGATCTCCGAGACCATGGAGAAGATGGGAAAGAGTCCCAGTTTTGTCCAGGGCCAGAGGGTAACTGATGACGAGACGATTGATATAGTGGAAATGGTCCTCGGAGGCCTGGTGAACAAGGAGATAGTCGCCCTCATCAACAGGCACGGCGGGAGGGCGGTGGGGCTCTCTGGCAAGGACGGAGGCCTTGTAAAGGCCGTCAAGAAGATAATAAAGAAGAAGATGCCAGGGGCCGGGACGGATGAGCTAATCGATCTTGGGCGTGTAGGTAAGGTAAAGGAGGTGGACCCTTCGATACTCAGGAGTCTGGAACGGGACGGGTTCATCCCTGTAGTCGCACCGGTCGGCGTGAGTCATGAGGGCCTTACCATGAACATAAATGCCGACTATGTTGCCTCTGCGATCGCGTCAGCCCTCTCTGCGGAGAAGCTCGTCCTTCTGACCGATGTGCCGGGGGTCCTTGACGGCAGGAAGAAGACTGTCTCCACAACGTCAGCCAGGAAGATACAGGAGATGATAAAAAAGGGGAGAGTGACCGGAGGAATGATCCCGAAGGTCCAGGCCTGTGTGGAAGCCCTTAAGAACGGTGTGGGGAAGACCCATATAATTGATGGCCGGATCCCCCACTGCCTGCTCCTTGAGATTTTCACCGAGGAGGGGATCGGGACTGAGATAGTGCTGGCCTGAGGGTGGTTCTCCCGGAGACGGAGAGGAGGTATTATGTCATGGGTGAGAGGGCATTGATCGTAATAGACATGCTGAATGACTTTGTCCTTGAAGGTGCGCCCCTTGAGGTACCTGCTGCAAGAAGGGTGGTGCCTGAGATCAGGAGAGAGATAGATAAGGCAAGAAGGACAGGAGTCCCTGTCATCTATGTTTGTGACTCCCACCAGCCTGACGATCATGAGTTCCGCCGGTTCAACTGGCCTCCCCACGCTGTAAAGGGGACAGAGGGAGCAAAGGTGGTTGAGGACCTTAAGCCACTGGAAAGTGAATATGTTATAGAAAAAACAACATATTCAGGGTTTTACAATACAAAACTTCAAGCACTACTTGAGGGGCTGGGTGTGAAGAGGCTCCGCCTTACAGGGTGTGTAACCCACATCTGTGTGCTCTTTACTGCCTCTGATGCAGTACTCCGGGGATACGATGTCGAGGTTGTTAAAGATGCCGTGGCTGGCCTTGACCCCGATGATCATGAGGCGGGGTTGAGGATTATGAAGAATGTCCTTGGGGCAACCATTGTCTGATTTCTTACAACGATGAGAAAAAACGGCCTTTCTGATGAACTTTGACCAGCTCAGAAAGGAGATGGTGGAGCGACAGCTCCGGGCGCGAGGGTTGTCGGATGAGCGGATTCTGAAGGTGATGGAGAAGGTGCCGAGACATCTCTTTGTGGAGGAGTCGCTCAGGCATCGTGCATACGATGACTGTGCCCTTCCCATAGGGGAGGGGCAGACCATATCCCAGCCCTACATGGTCGCCATGATGACGGAGGTGCTGGCTCCAGCGCCCGATTCCAGGGTGCTTGAAGTTGGGACAGGCTCAGGTTATCAGGCAGCGGTCCTTGCGGAGCTCGTTTCAGAGGTCTATACCATAGAGAGAAACCCTGCTCTGAGCAGGAGGGCAGAGGAAATTCTGAAGAACCTGGGTTACTCGAACGTTCATCTGTTTACAGGAGACGGTTCTCTTGGCCTTCCGGAGCATGCCCCCTTTGACCGGATAATCATAACAGCCGCGTCGCCTGACGTGCCGGAACCGCTCAAGGCGCAGCTTGCTGACGGGGGGCTTCTGGTAGCACCAGTTGGGGGAAGGTTCAGTCAGCAAGTGGTGAGGCTTGAGAAGAGAGGGACTGACTTCAGGGAGAGATACTTTACGCCCTGTGTCTTTGTCCCTCTGATTGGAAAGTATGGATGGGATGAAAATGAGATTTAGAATGATGAGGAGGTCTTGATATGTTCATCAGGTTTCTGGTCAGTCTGGCTGTTCTGGTTTCATTGCCGGTAAGTACGGCAATGGCACTCTGTGTTGATGCTGATACGGCGAATCTCCGGAGTGGTCCCGGGACAAAGTATGAGAAGACCTGGCAGGTCTTCAAGTATATGCCCCTCAAGAAGATCTCCAAAAAAGGGGACTGGTACAAGGTGAAGGACCTTGATGGGGATACCCACTGGATATACGGTAGGCTTGTCACCTCGAAATATCGCTGTGCAGTAGTGAAGGCAAGGAAGGCAAACATCAGGAAGGGCCCTGGCAAGAAATACAGAAGGACCGAGATAAGCCCTGCAATAAAGTACGATTCCTTCAAGGTGCTGAAGACAAAGGGGAAATGGGTAAAGGTTATTGACGAGTTCGGGGAGAAGGGGTGGATATTCAGAAAGCTCCTCTGGATCCAGTAGGCTTTATTTGAGGGGTTTCAGTTCTTCCTGAAGCAGTTCGTCAAAGGAGAGAACCTTTCCTTCTGTCCCGAGTTTCTTGAGGTGTTTCTCTGCCTCTTCTCTTTTCTCAAAGGCGATAATCCCGTAACCTCCTGGTGTTGAGACACCTTTGCTTTTCAGGAAAAAGGCATCCTTTGCATAGATCGGTTTGGCTGAAATGAAGTCATGCACCCTGGCAGTACCGTCAAAGGTCATCTGGATTGAGATGCACTGCTTTTGTCTCCACAGGAGTGCACAGCCAATGTCATCAAAGGCATAGGGCTTTGAGACCTCATCATTGAAGAGGCTGTACTTCTTTTTCGCATCCGGTATATCATTAGCGGATACGTTCCTGCACTCTCCTGCATAGACAAAAGTTGCAGTCAATAGTAAGGCGAAAAATACAATGACACTGCCTGTTGCTTTCTTTTTCGTCATAACCTGCTCCTACTATGAAATTTTCTTTCTGATTATTTCATTGACCATCTTTGGGTTGGCCTTTCCCTTTGTGGCCTTCATTACCTGCCCCACGAAGAAACCAATGAGTTTCTTGTCCCCGGCCTTCAGCCTCCCGACCTCATCCGGATGGGCATCCAGTATCTCCTGGATCGTTCCTTCCAGTTCACCGGCGTCGCTTATCTGGACGAGGCCCTTCTCCTGAACAATGGTCTCGGGGTCCTTGCCGGTTGTATACATATCATTAAATACCATCTTTGCAATCTTGCCGCTTATGGTTCCCTTCTCGATCAGGCCGATCAGGGAGGCGAGCATCTCCGGCGTGATTCTGAGTTCAGTGATTTCCGTACCGGTCTCATTCATAAGCCGGAGTATGTCTGTCATCATCCAGTTGCTCACAGCCTTGGGACTCCCGCCCGCCTTTACAGCCCGTTCAAACCATTCTGCAACAGGTCTTTCCTCAGTAAGTATCTCGCAATCATATTCTGGAAGGCCGAACTCCTCCTGGTATCTCTTCATCTTCTGGTCAGGAAGTTCGGGCAGGGTCTCCCTTATCTGTTTAATCCAGTCTTCTTCTATCTGGAGGGGGACAAGGTCGGGCTCAGGAAAGTACCGGTAGTCGTGGGCCTCTTCCTTGGATCTCATTGAGTTGGTCGTCCCTGTCTCGGAATCCCAGAGGCGGGTCTCCTGTATTATATCACCCCCGTCCCTGAGTACCTTTACCTGCCGTTTTATCTCGTATTCCAGTGCCTTTTCAACGAACCTGAAGGAGTTTATGTTCTTTATCTCCGTCTTTGTTCCCAGGCCGGTGCTTCCTGCCGGTCTGAGGGATACATTGGCGTCACACCTGAGGGAGCCCTGTTCCATATTACCGTCACAGACTCCAAGATACCTTAGTATGGCCCTCAGTTTTTTCATGAAGAGGGCTGCCTCCTGGGGGGTTCTTATGTCAGGCTCTGTGACTATCTCAAGGAGGGGAACACCGGTTCTGTTCAGGTCAACATAGCTGCCGTCCTTCTGGTGGATGTTCTTGCCGGCGTCCTCTTCCATATGGATCCGGGTAATCCCGATCCTCCTTGACTCTCCGTTGATGTGAATATCCAGATGTCCCTTCTCGCAGATGGGGAGTTCGTACTGGCTAATCTGGTAGCCCTTGGGGAGGTCTGGATAGAAATAGTTCTTCCTTGCGAAACGGCTGTAAGGTGTGATCCGGCAGTTCATGGCAAGGCCGGTTTTTACAGCAAACTCCACCACCCTCCTGTTAAGGACGGGAAGTACCCCTGGCATCCCGATACATACAGGACAGGTCTGTGTATTCGGCTCAGCCCCGAAGGCGGTTGAACAGCCGCAAAAGATCTTTGTCTCCGTCAACATCTGGGCATGGATCTCGAGTCCTATCACAGCCTCAAGGCCTGCGTCGGAAAGCATCTTCATCATAGTTCCGGCCTCCTCATGTGCCAGTCCGTCTCCCTCTCATAGGTCCCGGCAAGTCTGAGCACCGTCTCTTCATCAAAGGGCCTTCCTATTATCTGGAAGCCGATAGGCAGGCCTGAGGAGCTGAACCCGCAGGGGATGGAGATGGCGCATGTCCCGGCGAGGTTTGCAGAGATGGTAAAGATATCGTTCAGGTACATCTGGAGGGGGTCCGAGATCTTCTCGCCCACCCTGAAGGCCGGAGTTGGCGTAGTGGGGGTCACTATTACATCCACCTCACTGAAGGCATCCTCGAAGTCCTGCTTAATCAGGGTCCTCACCTGCTGGGCCTTTTTATAGTAGGCGTCATAGTAGCCGGCGGAGAGGGCATAGGTCCCGAGCATTATCCTTCTCTTTACCTCAGGACCAAATCCCTGGGCCCGGGTCCTGAGGTACATCTCCATAAGGTCCCCTGCCTCTGCCCTGAAGCCGTACTTCACACCGTCGTATCTTGCCAGGTTGGAGCTTGCCTCAGAGGTGGCAAGGATGTAGTAGGTTGATACGGCATAGCCGGTATGGGGAAGGCTTATAGGTTTTACCGAGGCTCCCTCTTTTTCAAGAAGTTTTATTGCCGTGCGCACGGCAGATTCCACCTCAGGGTCAAGCCCTTCAATAAAGTACTCATCGGGAACACCTATCCTGATCTCTCCTATACCTTCGCTGAGGGAAGCAGTGAAGTCGGGAAGGTCGATATCGGCTGATGTGCTGTCCAGAGGGTCATGCCCTCCGATTATGTTCAGAAGGAGTGCCGCATCCTCCACCGTTTTTGTAATGGGACCGATCTGGTCAAGGGATGATGCAAAGGCCACAAGACCGTACCGGGAAACCCGGCCGTAGGTGGGCTTCAGTCCAACAACGCCGCAGAATGCAGCAGGCTGACGGATGGAGCCACCCGTGTCGGAACCTATGGCCCCGAGGCACTGGTCCGATGCCACCGCTGCTGCAGAGCCGCCGCTTGACCCACCCGGCACATGCCCGGTGTTCCACGGATTCAGGGTAGTGAATAAGCCGGAGTTCTCCGTTGATGATCACATGGCAAACTCATCAAGGTTGGTCTTTCCGGTGAAGATTGCACCTGCATTGAGCAGCTTACCGGTCACAGTGCTTTCATAAGGGGGGATGAAGTTTTCAAGAATCCTCGAGGCACAGGTGGTCCTGATGCCCTGCGTGCAGAGGTTGTCCTTTATTGCAAGGGGTATGGAAGAGAGGGGGAGTTCTTCCGAAGAAAGCTTCCCCAGGCTCTCCAGCCTTTCCCTTGCCTTCTCGTCAGTTACCGTGATATAGGCGTGAATCTTCGGGTCAACGGACGATATCCTTGAAAGGACTGAATCCAGCAACTCTCCAGGGCTGAACTCCTTCCTCTTCAACGCCTTGATGGCAGACTTTATCCCAAGCTTGAATGGTTCCATAAAAACAATATGCCTTTGGTCATTAAGTCATTGGTTACTGGTTACAGGTGTATTGGTTATAAGGTTATTGGGTTGTTTCCCTTGTTTAACCTTTCTCGCCTTATACTTTTCTCGCCTTAACCTCGACCTCAGCCTGCTTTTATCCCCTCAAGGTTAAGAAGAATAATTATATAGGCTTTGAAGGTCTGTTTGCAAGTTCAGGCGGTTCTTTCATAAACTATAGATGCAATGGATCCTGTTACCCATTCCCTTACAGGGTATGCACTGAGTCAGTTTTTCAGCAGAAAGAGGAGTACCCTCCTCCTCATGATAGGTGCATCTGTTGCACCTGACCTGGATTATATCACTCGCTTCTGGGCCCTGGATGTCTTTCTCCGGTATCACAGGGGAATAACCCACGGAGTTCTTGCGCTTCTTGTGATGCCGGTTATTATCGGACTGCTGATGAGACTGTGGGTTGGGAGACGGATCCTCTACTATTCCATGCTTGCCTTTCTCGGCTATGGGGTGCATCTCCTGATGGATCTGACAAATCAGTATCCCACCAGGATTCTATCGCCCCTTGACTGGTCAAAATACTCACTGAACCTGACTTTCATAATAGACCCATATGTGGTTGGAGGTCTGATCCTTGTTCTTGTATTAACACTCCGAAAGGACTCAAAACGCAGGATGATTACTGCAATTATTTTCATACTGCTGGTGTTTTACGGGATGACAAAGTATACACTCCGGCAGATGAACGAGGGCTTTCTGCGGGAAAACCTTGACGAATACCATTACTTTCTCGTCCCTCTTCCCAATGATTTCACGCGATGGTGGTTTGTTACCGAATCTGATGGTGTTTACAAGACAGGCCTTGTGGACATACTCACGAGGACGGTATGCATCACAGGCACCTATGAATACAATGAGGATGCACCGGAAATAGTGGAATCCAAGGAGCTGAGAACAGTAAAGAACTTTCTCTACTTCTCAAGGTTTCCCTATCCGGAAAAGACAATGGAGGGCCGTGAGGTGGTGGTGAGGTGGCGTGAGCTTGCCTATTCATTCATTCCGGGAGAGCACTTTACAGCGACGGTACGGTTTGATGAGAGGGGCAGGGCGGTGGAAGAGCGGTTCAGGTTCTGAGGGACATGAATATCATAGAGAAGGTAAGAAAGACGATAAGGCAGCATGCCATGCTCCATGGCGGAGAGACGGTTCTGGTCAGCCTTTCGGGCGGTCCGGACTCTGTCTGTCTTCTAAGCATCCTCAATGCCCTCAAGGACGAATTCCGCCTCTTCCTATTCGCCCTGTATATTGACCATGGCCTCAGGCCCGATGAGGTTCCCCGGGAGGTGGATTTCTGCCGGAGGCTTGCCGAGGGGATGGACATACCCTTTGAGACATTATCTGTTGATGTAAGAGGACTTTCTGAATCGAGGGGGATAGGAATACAGGAGGCGGCGAGGATGCTCAGATACGAGGCATTGGGGCAGAAGGCGATTCTCCATAAGGCAGACAGGATCGCCACAGGACACCACAGGGACGATCAGGCAGAGACTGTACTGATGCGGCTGTTGAGAGGAAGCGGGATGAGGGGGCTTTCGGGCATTCCCCCTGTGAGGGGGAAGGTCATAAGACCCCTTATTGAAGTGAGGAGGGAAGAGATAATTAACTATCTTCATGAAAGGGGGCTTTCCTTTCTTCATGATTCATCAAACCTGAGCCCGAAGTATCTCAGGAACCGGATAAGGAAGGAACTCATCCCCTTTCTCACCAGGTTCAACCCATCTGTTGTGGATACTCTTTCAAGAACGGCTGATGTGCTTAGGGAGGAAGATGCATATCTTGATATCAAAACCACCAAGGCGCTGATGCGTCTTATTACCAGAAAGGGGGATGATACTGTCGAACTCTTTCTTGCTCCCCTTGAAAACATGGAAAAGGTGATCCTGAGGCGGGCCCTGAGAAGGGTTATAGATGAGACGAGAGGCTTGCGGGGAATTGGTCTTGAGCATGTTGAAGAGATCATCGGGCTGATCAGGGATGGGCGGGCAGGTGACAGAATCTACCTTCCCGGAGGGTTCCGCGCTATAAAGGGATATGCAACCCTCGAGATCACCTCAAGGGAGCCTCTAAGACTGGGCGAGTATGAACTGAAAGTGCCCGGCGAGACGGTGATAAAGGAGGCAGGTATTGTGCTGGTTGCCACTGAAGAAGAGGAGGCCGATGATTTTGGCAACGGTAAGACAGCAGCGGTGTTTGAAAGGGAGATGCTCTGCCTCCCCCTCCGCATAAGGCCGAGAAGAGAGGGGGACTGGTTCCATCCCTTTGGCATGGAAGGGAGGAAAAAGATCCATGACTTCTTTGTGGATGAAAAGATTCCCCGTGATATGCGGGATGCCGTTCCCCTGCTCCTTTCGGGGGAGGATATAATCTGGGTGGTGGGTTACAGGACCGATGAACGGTACAGGGTGCGGCCGGGTTCAAAGGGGGTTCTCAGGATAGAAGTGAAGAAGGGACGTTCTTGATGATGCTTTATGATATAATGGGGGTAGGAGTAGGGGATATGCAACGAGACACAGGGGGCTTAACAAAGGAGGTGGGTTATGGAAGAAGTCGAGACAAGGGATTTTATATCCAGCATATACGCCCTCAGCAAGGAGATTGAAGAGTGCCATGGCCTGCTATATAACGTATTCGTAAGCCAGAGTATCAGAATTGCCGATGAGGCTGAGGAGAAGATCGGGAGGATCATGGATGCATCAGCCGGGCTTTCCTCGGAGATGATCGAATCATGCGGCGAGGACGAGAAGATGAGGCCCTATTGCACTGTGCCATCACATTTCGAACGGATGGCCTCAAACTACGAGATCATCCTGAGGGCATTGAGAAGGAAAATCAAGGATAACCTGCTCTTCAGCGACCGGGCGATCTCTGAGGTGAACTTCCTTCTGAACCGTCTCAGGGAGATCCTGAGTACCCTGAGCGAGTTCATCCTTGCAAGGAACACCTTTACAGCAAAGTACCTGATTGAGTCCGAAAAGGACCTGGAGAAGATGGCATCCGAGTATGCCACACTCCATGAGGAAAGGCTTATAGAGGGAACCTGTCTTCCCCGGTCTTCCGGCGTCTATATCATGATCCTCGATTCCGTCAAGCGGATCGCCTGGAATGTACGGGCGATTGCTGAAAAACTCGTAAGGTGAGTACGCCAGTCTATCTCCGGATCACTGAGGCTGAGTTTCACGGGAAGGTAGAGTTACTGGAGGCGCTGCTTTCCGAATGCCGGCTCTGCCCGAGAGAATGCAGGGTTGACAGAAGTGCAGGGGAACGGGGGTTCTGCCGTACCGGCTCAAGCGCAGTTGTCTCAAGCTGGGGACCCCACTTCGGAGAGGAACGCCCCCTTGTGGGATACGGCGGTTCGGGGACCATCTTCTTCACCCATTGCAACCTTGGATGCCTTTTCTGCCAGAACTACTCGATCAGCCACCTCGGTGAGGGAAGCGAGATGGAATCGGACGAGCTTGCCGGTGTGATGCTGGAACTTCAGAGGATGGGCTGTCATAACATAAACCTCGTTACTCCCACCCATCAGACACCGATGATCTTCAGGGCGGTTCTGACAGCCCGGGATAGGGGGCTTGCGATTCCCATTGTCTACAACACCGGTGGGTATGATTCTCTGGAGGTGCTCCGGCTTCTGGAGGGAATTGTCGACATCTACATGCCTGACTTCAAGTACTCTGACCCGGAGATGGCGGAAAGGTACTCCGAGGCTCCGGACTATCCCGTTGTGGCGAAAGAGGCGCTGAGGGAGATGCACAGACAGGTGGGCGACCTTCAGCTGGATCACAGGGGGATTGCCATCAGGGGGTTGCTGGTAAGGCATCTTGTCATGCCTGAAGGGATTGCAGGGACTGAGGAGATGGCCGGATTCATAGCAGGGGAGATCTCCCGTGAGACCTACGTGAACATCATGGATCAGTACCATCCCTGCTTCAGGGCCTTTGAGATGCCTCCCCTTGACAGGAGGATCACCAGGAAGGAGTATAACGAGGCGATAGAGACTGCGAAAAGACTGGGGTTGAAGAAGATTGACGGGATAACGGTCTGAATCCATTGTCAGGCACCCTTTACCCCAATTGAGGATTTTCTATCAGCAAGGGCAGGTGGAGGCGTCAGGAAGGACACTTCCGGGAGTTACGGCAAATAGAATAGTTCACTTTGGTCTCTGTCAATCCAGCGTTATAATCCTGCCCTCCATTGTCTCGATATCAAGGACGGCAACCGTGGCCTTTCCGTAGAGCCAGTGCCCGGCCTCACCGGGATTGATGATCATGGTGCCGTTAATCTTCTCGACCCTTGCCTTGTGTGTGTGGCCGTAGATGACTATGTCGAAATTGCCGCTGGCAGCAAGATCATCTGCGATGAAGTGTTCATGTATTACAACGAATTTTCTCCCCTCATAGGTGAACTTGTGGGGCTGGGGATGGATCCGTCCATTTGAGCGGCTGTTAAGAAGAACCTTGTCACCGTCATTGTTACCATAGATCCCCACAAACTCAGCCCTGAGCTCCTCATAGGGGATGAGTGAGAAGGGAGAGGTATAGTCCCCGGCATGTATTACAAGGGAAACCCCTTCATCGTTGAAGATTGAGACCGCCTGTTTGATCCTGTCGATGTTGTCGTGGGTGTCGGAGATTATTCCAACTTTCATTGTTCCTCCTTCTGTTTGTTAAATTCCGGAAATTATGTTCAGAAATCCAATCCTTATCATCATGATTGCAATTGAGGCAAGAAGTATAGCCGTGAGTTTGGAAAGGGCCAGTATCCCCTTTCTGCCTATAAAGTTTACAATTTTTGTGGCATTCATGAACAGAATCCATACAAGGAACAGGTTGAGTATGAGAGATACAAGGGTAAGCAGGATGCCGTAATGTTCAGTCAGCACGATCAGCGTTGTCAGGAGCGCAGGTCCTACAATCATGGGCACGCCTATGGGTACTACTCCGACAGTCTCTCTGGTCCATGTCCCGGCTTCTCTTGGCTCACCCCGGAGGATCTCGAGCATGGCGATTGCAAGCAGAAGGAGCCCGCCTGCTATCTTGAAATCATCAATGGTTATACCAATGATCCTGAACACGCTCTCCCCGAGAAAGACAAATACTATGCTCACACCAAGGCCCGTCATCACAGACTGCCTGATCACCCTCGACCTTTCATTCCTCTCAAGCCCTGATGTGCATGACAGAAAAATGGGGAGAAGTGCAAAAATATCAATCGCAACAAACAGGGGGATGAAAGTAGCTGCAAGATCTTTGAAAAGAGCCGTGAACATTTCTACGATAGAATCAGATCAGATATTTAATTATAACGAATCCGGCTATGAGGAGCAAGATGAAGAGATAGCTGAGGAGATTGAAATACCTGTCTATGAAGGTCTTTATCCTCTCACCGTACATGTAGATGAGGCCGCCTATCAGGAAGAACCTTGCCCCGCGGCTGAGGAGAGAGGCGATGACGAAGACAGGAAGATTCACGCGGAAGAAGCCCGCCGAGATAGTAAAGACCTTGTAAGGGATGGGCGTGAACCCTGCAATGCTTATCGCCCATGCCTCGTATTCAACGAAGTATCTCCTTACGGTCTCTATGGCAGCTTCGTCGACATAGTTAAGGATTATTTCCTTTCCGAGAGTCCAGAAGTTGTGACCTATATAAAATCCAAGGAGGCCGCCGATGACTGATCCTGCAGTACAGACAGAGGCATATACGAAGGCCCTCCTTCTCAGTGAAAGGGAGAGAACTATAAGGAGGATATCGGGAGGTATGGGGAAAAATGACGCTTCGGCAAGAGCCAGGAGGAAAAGGGCCGGAAGCCCGTAAGGTGTCTCTGCCCAGTGAAGAACCCAGTCGTAGAGTCTCCTGAGGTATCTCACTTTTCTGCCTGGATGAGCACTGATTCATCCACTCTGTTTGTCCTTACTCTCCTGAAGCCTGCCTGTCTGCACCAGCCGGTCATCTCTTTCGTGGTATAGACCCGGCCTGAAGGGGTGTTGACAAGCATGTTCACTGAGAATATGGCCCCTGAGGGGGGAGATGTCCTATTTTCGTGAAGAAGAAAATCATTGATTATGAGCCTTCCCCCAGCAAGAAGGCTTCTTCGTATTTTCTTGATAAGTTTCTGGTTCTCCCGGCTGCTGAAGATATGGAGAATATTGCTTGCAAAGACAATATCATATCCCTTTCCGATGGGGTCTTTCAGAAAATCTCCTTCAACCAGGGTGACGGAGGGATGGTTATCGCCGACGTATTCCCGGGCGATATCAATCGTCTGCGGCAGGTCAAAGAGTGTGACTAAGCAGCCACGTTTTGCAAATTCGATGGAGTACGTTCCGGGACCGCCTCCGAGGTCGAGTACGCGGTCATTCGGGGCCGGCCCGATCAGGCTTACGAGCCCCTTTGCCTTATCCGAGGCAAGGTTGTGCATTCCCCTGATGAATGATTCATGGTCTTTTCCCTTCTCCGATGGCCGTCCCGTCTGAAGTATCCCGTCAAGGTCTGACCAGCGCTTCCACAGCTGATCCTGATGTCTTAAGATATCACCCTGGTAATGTTTCTTCCCCCTAACGAGGTGCCTTGAGGCAGTTCTGGAATTTCTGTAAAAGCCCTTACTTTTTCTGATGAGTCCGAGGCCGGTGAGGGCATCAAGGAGGATCTCAAGGGCCCTTTCGTCAAGCCTGAGCCTTCTGGCAAGACCTCTTGCACTCACCGGTTTATCGAGGTGATCAAAGAGGCCCAGGTTGTTTGCAGTAAGGATGATCCGGCTCGTCCAGAATCCCCGCACCAGTCCGTGAATCTCTGTGATATCCTTCACAGAAAGAGGATAAAACATGGGGTCTGACCGTGTCAAATGACATGCCTTCCCCTGCCCTTTGGCCGATTGACGAAGAGCCGGCATGTATGCTATTCTTAATGTCATGAAATTGATACCTCATCTGATAAGAGAGATACAGGATAGGAAGGAGAGGTATTTTTACAGAAAGAGATACAATGCCCTGAAAAGGGAGTTCGATGCCCTGAAGGCCTTCATGGATGCCAAGGTAAAGGCCCTGGAGTCGTCATACGAGGCCAGAGTCAGGGAACTCGAGATGAGAGTGACGTTCCTTGAGAATTACAGGGAGAAGACCGAAGGAATATTCCGTGTAGTTGACTCTCTTGAACCGGGGCAGAGGAGAAACTGATACCTCTTCGGTATCCATCAGTGCGGGCGTAGCTCAGCTAGTAGAGCACAACCTTGCCAAGGTTGGGGTCGCGAGTTCGAATCTCGTCGCCCGCTCCATTTACTGAAAGACAGGGGTTTGAGGGCTTGTGCCTGGAAAACCCCTTTAATAGTTAAACCAATGATTCAGCACCCTTCCGGCGGCGTACCCAAGTGGCTAAGGGAGAGGTCTGCAAAACCTTTATTCGCCGGTTCGAATCCGGCCGCCGCCTCCACATCGCACTTCTTCCACGGACATCAAATCAATGATGCACACTAAAGAAATACAGTGAAATCCATTCCCTGAATTGGGTATAATTTCATGGATGAAGATCATCGTTTTAGGGAGCGGGACATGTGTTCCGTCCATTGAACGGTCGTCTCCGGGCTATCTTGTTGAGACCGATGAACGCCTCTTCCTTGTTGATTGCGGGAGCGGAAGCCTCAGGCAGGTGGTAAAGGCCGGACGGGATTTCAGGGAGATTGATGCAGTCCTGATTACCCATCCCCATCCGGACCATATCTCAGACCTGATTTCCCTCCTTCACGCCTTGATGGCTGCCCCCGGATACAGGCGGGAGAAAGACCTTCTGATTGCAGGGACAGAGAGGGTCAGGCAGTTTTACGAAAACTGCGTCTTCAGACTCCTGAGAAGGCCTGATACATTTTCCGTGACATTTATCAGTGCTGAGGAGAAATTTTATATTCCCCCAGTACACGTGTTTACCCACCCGGTTTATCACTCTCCAGGAAGCATAGCCTACCGGATTGAGAGGGGTGGTAAATCCGTTGTATTCACAGGCGATACGGACTATGGTGCAGGACTCATAGGATTTTCAGAAGGTGCGGATCTCATAGTGGCCGATTCATCATATCTTCAGCGGGACAAGATAAAGGGCCATATGACGCCGGGTGAATGCGGTAGGCTTGCAGGGAAGGCCGGAGCTAAGCGACTGCTCCTTTCACATATATATCCGGTTGGGGATGGCGATGAGTTCCTCAGGGAAGCGAAGGATGCCTTTATCGGGGATGTTGAGATTGCAAGTGATCTGATGGAACTGGAACTCTGAAAATTGTGAAGACACTGGATGATAAACTCTCTGATGTAGGGTATAATATCCCTATGGAGGTTGGTGGAGGATGGAGATGATATGCGGGATTGACGGGGGATCGGTAAGTGTAAAGATAGCCCTTGTTAACCAGGAAGGTGAACTTCTCAGGACAGGGTATCTCCGGCACAGGGGACAGCCCCTCCTCATGCTTCTTGAACTCCTCGAGGAACTGAGGAAGGAATATCCGTCCTTTGATCTGGTTTTCACAGGGACCACTGGAAAGGCGATCGCCGAGAGGATTGGTGCACCTGTTATAAACGAACTCACCTGCCAGGTAGAGGGTGTGAGGCTCTTTCATCCTGATGTGAATACGGTAATGGAGATGGGGGGAGAGGATTCAAAGCTGATAATCCTCGAAGGTGAGAGGATAAAGGATTTCTCCATGAACTCCGTCTGTGCCGCAGGGACCGGTTCATTTCTTGATCAACAGGCTGAAAGGCTGAGAATGAGTATTGAGGATTTCAGCGAGGCGGCACTCAGGTCAAAGAACCCTCCAAGGATAGCCGGAAGGTGCAGTGTCTTTGCTAAGTCCGATATGATTCACTTGCAGCAGATAGCCACGCCGGCTGAGGATATCGTAGCCGGCCTCTGTTTTGCTGTGGCAAGAAACTTCAAGGGCTCCATAGTGAGGGGCCGGAAGCTGAGACCGAAGATCTCTTTTCAGGGTGGTGTTTCACTGAACCGGGGTGTGGTAAGGGCCTTCAGGGAGGTTTTTGAATTCGATGACATGGTAGTCCCTGAAAATCCCCATCTTACAGGTGCTGTCGGTGCCGCCTTCAGGGCCCTTAAAGAGGGTATTGGCATCCCGGCAGATTACGAGAGGCTGAAGGAACTTGACAGCAAAGGCAATACAATATCTTCAGGTCAAAGACCACTCATACTCCCATGCGACGGATTCAGTGATAGGCATCTTGGCGATAAGGGACAGGCATACCACCACTCAGCAGAAGACGAAAAGAAAGAAACCATAACAGCCTATATGGGTATAGATATAGGATCCATCAGCACGAACCTGGCTGTCATAGATGAAGAGGGCAGGCTCCTTGCTAAAAGATACCTTATGACAGCCGGAAGGCCGATAGAGGCGGTCAGGACCGGGCTCCGGGAGATAGGGTCCGAGATCGGTGGCAGGGTTGAGATACGGGGTGTGGGTACAACAGGCTCCGGAAGATACATGATCGCTGATTTCGTCGGGGCCGATATTGTAAAGAATGAGATTACCGCCCAGGCAACGGCGGCTGCCCGGATTGACCCCTCTGTTGATACCATCTTTGAGATCGGTGGCCAGGACTCAAAGTATATCTCCCTGAGAGACGGTATAATAGTGGACTTTGAGATGAACAAGGCCTGTGCTGCAGGGACAGGCTCCTTTTTGGAGGAACAGGCCGAGAAACTTGGTATCTCCATCAAGGAGGAGTTTGCCAGTCTTGCCTTCCGGTCCGAGTCTCCCTGCAGGCTGGGTGAACGTTGTACCGTTTTCATGGAGAACTCCCTTACTGCCAGCCTTCAGAGGGGGGCCTGTAAGGAGGACCTCCTTGCAGGACTGGCCTATTCCATTGTTGAGAACTACATCAACAGGGTTGTGGCGGGCAGGAAGATAGGAGAGAGGGTATTCTTCCAGGGAGGCACGGCCTTTAACAAATCGGTGGTTGCGGCCTTTGAGAAGTATCTTGACAGGGAGATTACCGTTCCCCCCCATCATGATGTAACAGGGGCGATAGGCATGGCTTTGATAGCCAGGGATGAGATAAAGGGGAAGGAGAGGTCATCATCATTCAAGGGCTTTGACCTTGCCTCAAGGCCCTATGAGGTTAGTTCCTTTGAATGCAAGGGGTGTGAGAATCTCTGCGAGATAAACAGGGTGAAGATTGAGGGAGAGAAGGGATACCTCTTCTATGGTGGAAGATGTGAAAAGTATGACGTCAGAAGAAAGAATGGAGAGACATTGCCTGATCTCTTCCTTTTCAGGGATGAGACCCTCAGAGAAAGCCACCACGCCTATCAGAGGCTTTTTGAGAAAGGAGCCATCTCCCCGGGAAGAGGGAAGATCGGGATCCCCTCTGTCTTTTACTTCCATGACTATCTGCCTTTCTGGAGCACGCTTCTCTGGGAACTGGGATTTGAGGTGGTTGTAACACCGGAAACGACCAGGAGAATTGTGAATCTGGGCCTTGAGACGGTCCTTGCTGATACCTGCTTCCCTGTGAAGGTCGCCCATGGGCATGTGCTGTACCTCAAGGAGCAGGGGATTGACAGGATAATCATCCCGAGCTTCCTCAACATGACCTTGCCTGAGGAACCCTATGAAAAAGGGCATGCCTGTCCGCTTACGCAGAGTTTTCCCTATCAGGCAAGGGTAGCCTTCAGTGATATAGAGGTGATCACACCGCTTGTCAACATGAAGGATGGAACCCGGTCGCTCTTTCGTGAACTTAAGAGGGTCCTCCGTCCACTTGGTATAGCCCCTTCCGAGCTCAGGGCCGCCTTTCAGAAGGCCTTGGATGCACAGGAAGAATTCCAGTTGAGGATCACAAGAAAGGGAGAAGAGATCCTTTCGGATATGGGAAAGGAGAAGGTTGTTATATTCGGGAGGGCCTATAATGCCTTTGACAGTGGTGTAAACCTTGAGATTCCAAGGAAACTGGCCAGTTTGGATATTCTTGCCATACCCATGGATTTTCTTCCCAGGAGGGATGTCTTTGATGACTGGCCTGACATGTACTGGAGGTCGGGTCAGAGGATGCTGGGAGCAGCCAGGTATGTGCGTGAAAGGGATGACCTCTATCCCATTCTTATAGGTAACTTCTCCTGCGGGCCCGACTCTTTCATCCAGAAGTATTTTGAAAGAGAGCTACGCGACAAGCCTTATCTCCATATTGAGATCGATGAGCACAGCGCTGATGCGGGTGTGATAACAAGGTGTGAGGCCTTCCTGGACAGTGTACGGGCACAGAGGAAAAGCGGAAAGAAGAAGGACTGTAGTGTCTTCATCCCCAAGAGGGTCCAGATCCAGGTAAAGGATTCCGGTAATGGAAAGAGGACGGTCTATCTTCCCCGGATGTCGGATCATGCCTATGCCGTGGAGTCAGCCTTTCAGTTCTGTGGTGTACCTGCCGAAGTCCTCCCCGAGACCGATGACGAGGCTATAGCCATAGGCAAGAGATATCTTACAGGGAAGGAGTGCTACCCCTGCACCGTCACCACCGGTGACCTGCTCAAGAAGGTTCTCTCACCGGACTTCAGCCCGGAGAACTCGGCCTTCTTCATGCCCTCTGGAACAGGGCCCTGCCGGTTCGGACAGTATAACCTCTTCCAGCGGATGATACTCGGAGACCTCGGGTTTGGTGATGTGCCCATCTTCTCCCCTGTTCAGGATGTCTCCTTTTACAGGGATCTCGGTGTGGTGGGTAATGAATTTATAAAGAGATCCTGGCGCGGGATCGTTGCCTCTGACCTGCTCATAAAGTGTCTCCATGAAACCAGACCTTATGAGAAGAGACCGGGCGAAGCCGATAGTATTTACAGCCATTTCAGAGAGAGGCTGAGGGAGGTCCTGAGAAGCAGAAACGGGGAAGATGTTCTGATTGTGATAGAGGAGGCAAGAAGAGGTTTTGAAGAGATCAAAGACAGGGGTGATGAAAAACCCCTGATAGGGATTGTGGGTGAGATCTTTGTGAGGTCCAACAGGTTTTCGAATGAGGATCTTGTGAGAAATATCGAGTCCCATGGAGGGGAGGCCTGGCTTTCGCCTGTGGATGAGTGGATTTACTACATAAACCACATGTCTCTGAAAAAGGCCTTGCGAAAATGGGACAGATCTGGTATCATACAGTTCTTTTTGAAAAAACTGTACCAGAAAAATGTATCCCGTCAGGTTGAGCGTAGGCTGGAGGGCTTTCTCAAGACCCTTCATGAGCCTGACACCCCTGAGATTCTGAGAAAGGCCTCTCCCTACATCCACGCCTCTTTTGAAGGTGAGGCGATCCTGAGCGTAGGGAAGGCGATAGACATGATAGAAAGAGGGGCATCAGGGATCATCAATGCGATGCCCTTTGGTTGCATGCCTGGAACAGTGGTTGCTGCCATTCTCAGGGGTGTTGCGGAGCACTATGGGGTTCCGGTGATCAGTATCCCCTATGACGGGACGGATTCTGTAACAACCAGGCTTCAGATCGAGACTTTCATGGAGCAGGCCCGTAGGGTCCATGAAACCAGAAGAAGGAGGTGATTGAATGGGAAGTGTGAAAAAATGGCGGAAAAAGAAGATCAACAAACACAAGCACAAAAAACTCAGAAGAAGAATGAAGCATAGAAGATAAAAAAATATAAACCCCCGGTCAGGAGTGGGGACGAGAAAAGAGGACGGACAATGGAAGAAAGGGTAAGACTCCTTGAGAAGGAGATTCAGACCTTGACGGCTGAACTCCAGAGACTCACAAGACAACTGGAATCCGTTGATGAACTACGTCTTGAAATAAGGGCGTTGAAGGTTTTTCTCGGCAGGAAATATCCTGAATGCAAGAATGAACTCCCGGAGATTGTAAAAAAGATTAAGGAGAATATCCGGGAGGAGTAGTGAGACCCAAGGGGGTCTTCCGCTTCCACAGCGGCAGGGGAAAGGGTCCACTCCTGGTCTTTATTCATGGACTCGGGATGAGCGGGCACTTCTGGACCAATCCTGAAAAGTCCCGGATTCTTGCAGGAAACCTTCCTCTTACCACCCTTCTTTCAGAACCCCCTTACAAGGAAACACATCCTCCGCGAGGCAGGATCACAACCGGCTCACCCCCTTCAGAACTCAAATCATCCTATCATGACTTCCTGGCTGCTGGCTATTCCCTTCTGGTCTATTCCCAGAAAAGGCCTGCTGCTTCGGCTGATATCCTTGTGGAAGAACTTGCAGGGATACTGGAGGAGTATAAGGATGCTGCCCAGGGGCACGGGATGGTTCTGATCGGACACAGCAGGGGAGGGCTGATTGCGAGGAAGGTAATTGAGACTACAGGTTTCAAGTATGCTGGTCTGATCACAATAGGAACCCCCCACAGGGGCAGTCAGCTTGCAAGGATAGCCGATGCCCTATCGGGAATAGCTGACTTCCTCCTCCCCCTATTCGAGGGGAAGGAAAGGGGATCGGTGACTTCAACAGTAAACAGGTTGCTCAAGTTTCTCACAAGTGATGCGATAAGGGAGTTGCTCCCGGAGTCGGACTTTATAAAATCCCTCAATGACAGGCCTTCCCCAGGCATCCCTGTAATGACGGTGGGTGGAACAGATCCATCCCTCTTCAAGGTCTATCGCTGGTATGAAAATTGCTTGAATGAAGATGAAGAATGTTTAATGTTTAAGGAGATAATCTCATTCCCGGGTATTCTGGAGAGGTTTCTCCCCCAAGGAATGCTGCCTGATGAATTCAGGAGAGGAAGGGGTGACGGGCTTGTGGCCATAGACAGCGCACAGGGGATTGATGCTGCAAAGAGAGTTACTGTAGCTCTGAACCATGTGTGGCTTGTCTATCATCCTGAGGTGAGGAGAGAGGTTGAAGGTTTTGTCGGAGATCTGATATGAGTACATTTTTGGTCATAATATTGACAATTTCTGCCATCCTTCTGATGGTCTCAGCCTTCCTTCAGAGGAGGTTTATCGAGAGGCGGAGAATAGAGATATCCGGCTACTTGAAGACTATCAGGGAACTGACCATCCTGAATGAGTTTTCAGCTGCACTTCATGAGTCGCTTGAAAAGGAGAAGGTCCTTGAACTCATAGTCGACCGGGTAAAAGAACTCCTGAAGGCGGAAAAGGCGGCTGTCCTGCTGGTGGATCGTTACAGAAAGATTACGGACTTCTATACATCCCTTGGGCCTTCCGGCGGGTGCAAGTCAGAGGTGACTGGGACGATTGAGAAGGTGATATCCGGGTATGAGACCATCAGGACTGAGGATATCAGTCTGAATCCGGGCTTTGTCGGCTTTCCCCCGAATCACCCTGAGATAAAGAGCCTGCTGATGGTACCCATAATGCTGAGGGGGGAGGTAATAGGTGCCCTGATGGCAACGGACAGGAAGGTGACAGGCGGATTCAGTCCGGAGGATGAGGACCTCCTGCTTTCCCTGTCCTTTCATGCGGCCCTTGCCGTTGAGAAAGTCCAGTTTCATGAGGAGATTCTCATGATGGCCAGCACGGATGGCCTTACCGGCCTCAACAACCACAGGACCTTCCAGGAGAGGCTTAAGGAGGAGACAGAGCGGGCGAGGAGGTTCAATACGAACCTTTCTCTACTGATGATAGACATCGACCATTTCAAGGCATTCAACGATACCTACGGTCATGTAAGAGGGGATGAGGTTCTCAAACGGGTTGCCTGTATAATAACCGAGAATATCAGATCAATAGATTTTGCTGCCCGCTACGGGGGGGAAGAATTTGCCGTGATCCTTCCACAGGTGAGTTTCGAGGGTGCGATGGTTGTTGCAGAGCGGATCAGGCTGTCTTCCGAGGCCCATGTGATAAAGCTGAACGGGGATGAGGCGGTGGTTACGCTGAGCGTTGGTGTTGCCACTTTTCCTGATGATGCTACATCAAAGGATGCCCTCATAGAGAGTGCCGACAAGGCCCTGTACCTGGCAAAAAGGACCGGAAGAAACCGGGTCTGTTCCTTCCGGGAGAAGCCGGGGGGATGAATGGGTTATAATATTCGGTGTTTTCTGAAATCGAGAGCAAGGTTGACTCTGGCCTGAGGATTACGCCGGAAGAGGCGGTTTTTCTTTTCAATACTGACAGGATTCACCTCCTCGGTAAGCTTGCAGCCCGTGTGGCTGAGAGGCTGAATGGGAAGAGTGCCTACTTTGTCAGGAACCGCCATATAAATCCCACCAATATCTGTGTAAACCGTTGCAGGTTCTGTGCCTTCAGCCGGTCAAGAGGAGAGGAAGGGGCCTATGAACTGGGGATTGAGGATATACTGGGCCGTATTGCCTCTTCTCCGCCGGGCCTGAGGGAGATACATCTCGTTGGGGGGCTTCATCCTGACTGGGGAATTGAACATTACACGGAGCTGCTTTCAGCCGTAAAGAGGGAATTCCCGGGATTGCATATCAAGGGTTTTACTGCTGTTGAAATAGACTATATAGCCGGAAAGTCCGGC
>WFTX01000320.1 GCA_015485235.1 Nitrospirota bacterium
CAGTAATAGCAGAAGAAGAGTTTGAGACAGATTGACCCCTCACGAACCTTTCCATCGGTCAGCGATCCCCAGCAGTGGTTTCATTCTGGAGTCAGTTGCCAGTTTGGGGGCTAAGTGCAAGCCTTTCCCTGCTTTACATGAGTGTTGCTAAAGACAACCACATAGGAGACAGGGAGCACTGAGGTGTGAACAAATTTCATGTAATTGACAATATCCCCGGTCTGCTTTATACTGTTAAAGACAGCCAGGCATTCCGGCCGGCTGGACAAAAGATAATCAAGGAGGAGAGATTATGCTCAGGAAAACCCTGCTTTTCACGGCCCTTATACTGATTTTGACCGGCCTTCCAGCCTCGTACGGGATGGACATGAAGGACGGTCTCTGGGAGATAACCTCAAAGATTGAGATGCCCGGCATGCCCTTTGCCATGCCGCCCCAGACCTTCAGGCAGTGTATAACAAAGGACAATCCCATTCCCCAAAAAGAGGAGGGGAAACAGGATTGCAAGATACTTGAGAGGAAGATCAAGGGCAATACCGTTTCATGGACCATGCGGTGTAGCAGTCCGGAAGGGACTTACCAGATGAAGGGTGAGACCACATACAACCGGGATAGCTTTACCGGCGAGATGCAGATGACCACGCCCGACGGCACGGAGATGCTCCAGCATATGAAGGGACACCGTATCGGAGAGTGCAAGTAGTAAGCCCTTTCCAGATGAAGACAGTTACAGGCATTGGACAGGCATCGTGGGACTACCTTGGGCTTGTGGATGAATATCCTTCAGGGGATACCAAAAAGGAGGTGCTCCAGTGGGAGGAGCAGGGTGGCGGCCCTGTTGCCACTGCACTCGTTACACTCCAGAGACTGGGGGTACAGACAAGGTTTCATGGTGTTGTCGGTGATGACAGGGAGGGTGACCGGATAAGGGAGTCCCTGACAGATGAGGGAGTGGATGTTTCAGGTCTCAGGATAAGGGAGGGATCAGCCTCACAGGTTGCCTTTATAGTGATAGAGCAGGGAAGCGGTAAGAGGACGATCTTCTGGCGAAGGCCAACGGGGCCTCCCCTTGAGCCGGAAGAAGCAGGTGCGCTCTTCCTTGAAGGTGCTGACTTTCTCCTTCTTGACGGACTCATGGCAGAGGTCTCCATCCATGCTGCCAGAAAGGCACGGTCCGAGGGGGTTCCGGTGATGATTGATGCCGGGAGGGTGAGAGAGGGAATGCTTGAGCTTGCCCGCCTCTCTGATTATGTTGTGGGATCCGAGGAGTTTGCAAGGGATCTCGGTTTTGACGGCGATACTGAGGCTTTCAGGCATCTGCTCTGGAAAGAGGGGTTTCCAGTGACCACCATCACTCTCGGAGAACGGGGAAGCATCACCTTCAACAATGATGAGGTCTTCAGGACAGAGGCATTCCGGGTTGATGTGGTTGATACCACCGGAGCAGGCGATGTATTTCACGGAGGATATATTTACGGCCTTCTTGAGGGATGGGAATTACGAAAGACAGTGATTTTTGCCTCTGCCCTTTCCGCCCTGAAGTGCCGGTTCATGGGGGGACGGAGGGGGATTGCCTCTCTGAGCGAGGTGATGGAGTTTCTCAGGGAGAGGAATGCTCCATTTTTCAGTTCTCCATAATTACGTTCTGCGTTTATAGCGTTAATTGCGTTTGTTGCGTGGAAGCGCATATGCGTATAACCAGGAAGGCGAGAAAGGCAATGACTCAATGACTTGATGACCAGTGACGGCCGTAAGGCTAAGGTCGAGGTCAAGGCCGAGTAACCTGATAACCCGGTAACTCAATAACTTTCAGAGGTTATCGATTATCCTTATCAGTGCATCCTGGACAGAAAAGGCTGCTTCCCGGAGTTTCCAGTCCCTCTTTTCCCTTCTGCCCACAGGATTGCTTATCCCCCTGATTTCAAGGAAGGGGACATCCCGGATGAAGGATACATGGGCAACGGCGGCTCCCTCCATGTTTTCACAGACCGGCCGGTATCTCCTCCTCAACTGTTCAGCCCGGGCGTCGGTCCCGGTAACGGTAGAGACGGTGACAAAGGGACCCTTCCTGAAGAAGATCTCTTCCTTGTTCAGTGCTGCAGCGAGCCTTCGAAGGTGGCTCTCTGCTACAGGGAGAGTGTTATGGAAGACCTGCCTCCCCCGTTGGACAAGGGGGAGGTTCATGAACCGGAGATCCCGGAAACCGCTGGAGAGGATAACCCCCTCATCACCGTAGATCTCTTTACTGGCAAGAGCAATGTCTCCGGGTCTCAGTCCGCTTCCAGGATATGCTCCTCCCAGGCCAAAACTGATAACAAGGGATGGATCGTACTCCCGAAGGGTGAGTGTAGTGGCAATGGAGGCGTTAGTCTTTCCAGCTCCGCTGATCACGAGGAGCAGGTCCCTGTCTGAAAGACTCCCCCTCAGCCTGCGTATTCCCCAGCCGGAGACATCCTCCTTCCTCTTCATCGCATCTGCGATCAGATCCCCCTCAAAAGGGACTGCACAGACAAGCACTATCAGTCCAGATAGCATAGTAGATATTAGGCTAAGGTTGAGGTTGAGGTCAAGGTTTGAGGTTGAGGTCAAGGTTAAGGCTGAGGTTAAGGCTGAGTAACCTAATAACCTAAATATACTAATACACTAATATACTAATATACCAATATACCAAATGTATAAAAGGGACTGTTGGGTTATAATGTATGTATGAAAACTCTGCTGAAGGTGGACTCAATAGTCCTCGAACAAAGTCCCTTCAACTACCGCCCCTTTCTCTTCCTCAATGATGAAGAGAAAGATACTATTGAGCAGTCCTTCAGTTTTCTGGGCATCCTGATGCCCCTCCTGGTTTATGCAGACAGGAATGGACAATACCATCTGATAGATGGTGAAAGGAGGCTCTGCTTTGCCAGAAAGAAGGGACTGAAGGAGATCAAGGCAAGGATACTCCCGCCTGAAACCCCGGTGGAGGCCCT
Organism: Nitrospirota bacterium; assembly: GCA_015485235.1. Taxonomy (GTDB): domain Bacteria; phylum Nitrospirota; class Thermodesulfovibrionia; order Thermodesulfovibrionales; family JdFR-85; genus WFTX01. Next base: position 2,976 of record WFTX01000320.1, read on the forward strand.
GCTTGACTATTTGCTGTATCAATTGCGGGATGAGGTTCAGAGGAGTGCGATGAACGGGATCGGATTTATCCACTTCGCAGTAAAGACGGGCATTTCTGTTGACTGGATATTCCAGAGCCTTTCCAGGCTGCCCGGCTTCAGGCCGGACAGGAGGTTCATCGGCGAGGTGGAAAAAATAATGGACCTTCCTCTGCCCTTCAGACGGTTCTGTCATGAAAAGCGATATTCCCTGAAGCAGGTCCGGAACCTTGCAGCCCTCCCCATGGAGATCATCCATCTTCTCATGGAGTGGGAGGATGACCTTCACCTCACCGCCTCGGTCCTTGACGAGATCGGGTCCGGACTGAGGGACTGTATAAGAAGGGAGAAGGTTGATCTGGAGGAGTTTGTGAAGACGTCAGGCTTTGAAGATGTGATAACTTCCGGGCTTTCCCCCAGGGAGAAGACAGAGGAGATAAGGAGGATATTAAGGGAGCGCCGCTATCCCGTACTTTCAGAGGCAAACAGGAGAATAGAAGAACGGTTTGAGAGGATCAACCTTCCGGAGGGTGTGAGTGTCAGATGGGACAGAACACTTGAAAACCGGGAAGTGAAGGTGGAGCTATCAATGAGGAGCGCCGATGAATGGGAAAGGATCTCTGGTCTGCTGAGGGCGGAGGCGTTGAAGAGGGCGATTGAAGAGACGCTGGAGGAGATCTGACCCGCCTGGAGAGCAAATTGTCGTGGAGGGCCGGTTTAAAAAGGACCGCTTAATTGGAGTCTGATATAATCGAGAATCTTTCAACAGGAGTCTTGAATGTGTGAATTCTGCACACAACATGGTGAAGGGAAGAAGTGGTACGAAAATATCACCAACTACTCGGAGGAGGTCTTTCACCAGGTAAACTCGGAGGAGAACCTGAGATCCTTTCTGGAGGGCTTTTACCGCTCCCTCAAGGTTGATGTTGAGAAGGCCCACAGGTGGAAGAAACGGTTCCCCCGTATCTATCGGCTCATCGCCTATCCCCTTCTTACCAGGCAGCAGAAGAAGACCCATTTCGGCCAGATCATTCCCCTGGAGGATGCAGAAAATATCCTTGACAGTACAGCCACAATCGTCCGGCTTCCCTGTATCTGCCGGAAGGTCACCACAGGCAAGGAGAAGAGATACTGTTTCGGTGTCGGTATGGATCTCACACCAATCATGAAGGATGTCCCTGATTTCAGTGAGTTCGAGCGGCTCTCAAAGGAGGAGGCAAAGGAGTTCATAAGGCACCTTGATGCCGGGGGCAACACCCACAGTGTCTGGACCTTCAACACGCCCTTTATCGGTGCCCTCTGCAACTGTGACAGGGACTGCATGGCCTGGAGGTTCCAGATGAAGATGGATCTGGGCAGGGTGATGTGGAAGGGGGAGTATGTTGCGGAGATTGATCCGGAGAGATGCAGCGGCTGCAGGGAGTGTATAAGGAGATGCTATTTCAGAGCGATCAATTATGACAGAAGGAATGCGAAGTGCTCTGTAAACCTCAGGAACTGTTACGGCTGTGGAATCTGCAGGGCGGTCTGCAAAGACGATGCAATAACCCTCCGTGACAGGACAGAGATACCAGCCGTGGCAGACCTGTGGTGAGGGGTCTTATGATTTACTGATTTACTGGAAGTAGCAGAACTTCTCTCTTTTAAGTATAATGGTAGGGGGAGACAAAACCTGTCCTGAGGAGGAAACAGATGGAAGAGATCCTGTCAAAGATTTCAGGCTACCTTGCTGTGTATGGGATTCGTGTGCTTGGTGCGATTGCCATTTTCATAATAGGTAAATGGATAGTAAAGCTTATCAAGAAGGCCATTATAAAGGTTATGGAAAAGGCGAAGGTGGATCCCACCCTCATCACATTTTTAGGGAATCTCTCCTACATGCTCCTTCTTACCTTTGTCATCCTTGCAGCCCTGAGCAACCTTGGTGTGAATACAACATCCTTCATAGCGGTGCTTGGTGCTGCAGGCCTTGCCGTTGGCCTGGCTCTCCAGGGCTCTCTTTCAAACTTCGGTGCCGGTGTCCTGCTGATACTCCTCGGCCATTTCAAGGTGGGCGATTACGTGGAGGCAGGCGGTGTGGCAGGGACGGTTGAGGCGGTTCGTATCTTCAATACAGTCTTCAGAACCCCTGACAACAGGGTGATAATCGTTCCCAACTCAAACATAATAGGGGGGAATATCATAAACTACTCTGCAAAGGAAACAAGGAAGATTGATATTACAGTCGGCGTGAGTTACGACGACGACATCAGGGCTGTGAAGGGGGAACTTCAAAGGATTCTTCAGGAAGATGAGAGGATACTCAAGGACCCTGCTCCCTTTGTGGCAGTGGGTGAACTGGCAGACAGCAGTGTTAATTTCGTGATACGGCCATGGGTGAAGGCAGCCGATTACTGGAATGTCTACTTTGACCTGATCGAGAAGATCAAACTACGGTTTGATGAGAAGGGCTTTACCATACCCTATCCGCAGCAGGATATCCACCTTTACCAGGAAAAGAAGTCGTAAAAGCGGATACATGCATGGCTGCCAGATAAGCCTTGGAGGGCCGGTGCAGGGCGTGTATGGATACATCCTTCTACCGATGGACGCCCCCCGTCTTCCTTTACAAGCATATGATGGATAAAGTAGAATAATGGTCATGCAAAATAATGAAAAGACACTCTACGAGCTTCAGGCCGAGGTCTGCAAGACCCTTGCAAGCCCCAAGAGGCTTGAGATAATCGGGGCACTCAAGGAAGGCGAGAAGAGTGTGGGGGAACTGGTCGAGATACTCGGTGTTCCGAAGGCCAACGTATCACAGCACCTTGCCGTGATGAGGCACAAGGGGATTCTTAAGGCCCGGCGGGAGGGTGTTAACATATACTACAGTATTGCAAACCCCAAGGTTGTCCAGGCCTGTACACTCATGAAGGAAGTACTTACAGAGCAGTTGAAGGAGAAAAACAAGCTCTTAGCCAACCTCTAATATCCTCTCCTTCAGTCTCTTTATCCTGTCTCTGATCTCTGCAGCCCTTTCAAACTCAAGCCGCTCTGCCGCCTCTTTCATCTCCCGCTCCAGTTCTTCAAGCCTGCCTGAATCAACGGAATATTCCTCAATGGGCTCTTCAACAGCCGGCACCGTCCAGTAGTCCGCTTCGTAGATGGAACCGAGGATATCCTTTATATTGCTTTTTACTGTTTCAGGCGTGATGCCCATTCTTTCGTTGTATTCCAGCTGGAGCTTCCGCCTTCTCCCTGTCTCGTCCATCGCCCTTCTCATTGAATCGGTTATCTTCTCGGCGTAGAGTATCACCCTCCCGTTTATGTTCCTTGCCGCCCGTCCGGCTGTCTGGATGAGAGACCGTTCGGACCTGAGAAATCCCTCCTTGTCAGCGTCAAAGATCGCTACAAGGGAGACCTCCGGGAGGTCAAGGCCTTCCCTCAGGAGGTTTACGCCTATGAGGACATCAAACTTTCCAAGCCTCAGATCCCGGAGGATCTCCACGCGTTCGAGGGTGTCTATGTCAGAGTGAAGGTATCTTGCCCTGATCCCAAGGTCGGAATAGTAGGAGGCAAGGTCTTCAGCCATCTTCTTTGTAAGGGTGGTCACAAGGACCCGCTCTCCCCTCTCTGCCCGGGTTCTTATCTCAGCAAGAAGGTCTTCCACCTGCCCAGAGACAGGCCTGAGGATCATCTCGGGATCAATAAGTCCGGTGGGTCTGATTATCTGCTCTACCACCCTGCCCCCCGTCTGCCGGAGTTCATATTTGCCGGGGGTTGCCGAGACGTAAATCACCTGGTTCACCCTTTCTTCG
>WFTX01000321.1 GCA_015485235.1 Nitrospirota bacterium
CCCGGGAACTGGATATTAATGGTTACAGGTGTGAATGCACCGGAGGGCTCCTGCTGAATGGGTTGCTCCCGGATCCGGCGGCGTATGTAGCGACGTATAATCTTCTTACTTGCAGGCAGGTTATCGACTCTTATATGGAAAAAGGCCCTTCTAAGCCTGTCTCTGTCCAGAAAAGGTACAATCGTGGCCTTGCTGACCTTCATGATCTGCTGTTGCAGAGGGCGCATGATCTTTGCCGGCGGCTTGCTTGACGGCACCTTTGCAGCCCTGCCCCGTTTTATGATGATGGTGCCTCCGATGCCTTCAGCTATGTTTCTCAGGGAGACCTCGCCCTCCAGGACATGAAGGTATGTCACGGCCTTCTCACCCTCACCTTCCACCCAGAGAAGAAAGGTCGTCCCTCTGGCTGCAACCACTGCCGTGGGAGTGTGTATCTCAAGATCAGACCGTCCCACACCCACCTTTATCATCCCTTTAATGAGGCTTATGACCGCACTTGAACGTTCCCTCCCCTCATCGTAAAGATATTTCTTTACTGAAAGACGGCTCAACTCACCTAAGTTGTAAACCGAATCATCCCTGAAGAGAAGCTTTGCCCTTGACCTCTTTCCGGTCTCGATCTCGTCAAGAATCTGGAACGGCATGGATATCCTGGCATCACTTCTCTGTCCTTCCCGTAGAAGCTGGACCTTCCGTTTAACGGCAAGAAACTTCCCTGCACTCTCCTTTCCTGAGGAAATGCCCGGCAAGAGTATTACCAGGATTAAGACTATCGGTAAGGAATACCTTCTCATGGAATACCCACCTTTAGGATGAGGCTTGCTATGTTTCTCTCATACTCGAAGAGCTCGATGTTTGAATCATTGTATGTATAGGAATACCCCCCGATAACGGAGAGATTTCTGCTTACTGCATACCGTACTTCCCCGCTGTATCTCTGCCGTCTGTCCTCACGCTTCACGCCCAATCCTGGAAACTCGTTCCCATAATCATTCGTCTCATACTCAGCTCCCAGAAGCAATGTAAAACCTCCTGATGAGAAACTCACCTGACCATATACCCCGAATCCGTCGTACTCCCAGAAGGATTTGTCGGCATCTACACCCTTCCAGTAACCTCCGATCTCGCTCCCGAATCGAGCAGTGGAATACGACAGGTATGTACCGGCCATCTGTTCATAACCTGACCTCCCGGCATTTCCCTGAAAGACCGGACTCTCCCAGTACCTTGTATCTGTATAATAGTAGAATATCCCCTGGTTCAGCCCCTCTTTCCAGTCTATCTCAACGGTACCACCCAGACGGTGAAGCCTGCTGTAAAGTTCCTCTCCCACCTTTGTATAGACAAGGGAATAATCCATACCAGCCGAGACATACCTGCTGATCTCATAGTTGAGCCCCACCGAGAGATCGTGGCTCCTCACGTCAAAGTCGTGAAGTGCATTGTGTATGCTCTGGTAGAGGTCATAACTGCCGCTGAGAGTTAACCCCTTTCCGACAGGAAGACTGCCGCCTGCATCAAGAAAGAGATATGCCCTGTAGTCCTCCTTCTTCTCCGTGGAAGCAAGGGGGATGGTAGGCTCAAGTATCACATTGCTGTCATACTGCCCGCCCAGTTCAACGGATATGTAGTAGGGTTTGCCCTTCCTTCTGCACCCCTTCTCCAGTTCATCAGCAAATTTGAGAAGGATTTCGTCATCAGACCTCTTCCTGAGTGTGGCAATGTAGTCACTAGCCTCATCACACCGTCCGGTCCTGACAAGGAGATCAGCTATCTGAAGGTATGTCTCCTCCACATCCGGGGCAATTGATATAGCCCTTTTAAAGGCGTTCTCAGCCTCAGGATAACGCTCGAGTCCCTTATAGGCAAGGCCGAGATTGTAGTACAGTTCAAAGTTGTCAGGAATGGTCTTTTCAAGACCTTTCAGAATCTCAAGGGCGCTCCCGTAACTGCCGTTCCTGATCTGCTCAAGACTTACCCCCAGCAGGGATTCGGGGCTTTCGGGAAAAGAGTCCACAGGCAGACAGAAGAGGAAGAACGAGAAAAGTAGAAACGGAATGTATAATACCCTTTTGCTTAACGGCATTACGCTATACCCCCCGGGGCTTAATTATCTATAAAATTATCTATATTTTATACCATAACGTGAAGAAAAAATGAACCTTTCCTCTCCTGCCCCTGCCATTATCCAGAAAGTCCGTGAAGGGATTTTCAGACGTATCGATGCCCCTTCACGGACTCCGGCTTTATAGACCGTTCAGGTTACCTCTCTGCCACCGTGTTCATGAGTTTCAACT
>WFTX01000322.1 GCA_015485235.1 Nitrospirota bacterium
GGAGTATGCCGCTGATGACCCTGACATTTACATCCTTCTTCTGCCCCCTTCCAGTGATCTTGAGATCAACGCCCTTCAGAGAAGCGCCACCGTTGTGCTGCAGAAGTCCCTCAAGGAGGGGTTCGGCCTGACCGTTTCAGAGGCGATGTGGAAGGGAAAGCCGGTTATTGGCGGGGCAGTCGGAGGGATACCTCTTCAGATACTCAATGGTGTGACGGGATTCCTGGTTCATTCCGTGGAGGGTGCGGCATTCAGGATAAGACAGTTCCTCAACAACCCCGCCATGCTCGAGAGGATGGGAAATATCGGGAAGGAGTACGTGAGGAACAACTTCCTGATTACCCGCCAGATACGGGACTATCTTTCAGTCTGGCTCGCCATGGAAAATCCTGGGATGGATGTGATCGAGGTATGAACAGGGAAGAACTGCACAGTTTCATTAAGAGCAGCCTTGCCGGAAAAGAACTCATCATCGTGACCAACAGGGAGCCCTATGTGCACAGGCGGAAGTCCGGAAGGATCGTCGTCGACAGGTCTGCAGGAGGAGTGGCCACGGCCCTTGATGACATCCTTGCACTGACCGGTGGCATCTGGCTTGCCTGGGGAAGCGGTGATGCCGACAGGGAGACAGTGGACGAGGACGACACAGTCATGGTACCACCCGACAGGCCTGCTTACAGGCTCAAGCGCGTCTGGCTCCAGAAAAAGATTGCTGAAAACTACTATAACGGCTTTTCCAACAGGGTGCTCTGGCCTCTCTGTCATATCTCCCTCGACAGGGTCTATTACAGGAGGCGGTACTGGGAGGACTACATAAAGGCAAATTTCACCTTTACCAACGCGATCAGTGCCATCGTGAACGATAATTCCCTTGTATGGCTCCATGATTATCACCTCTGCATGGTCCCGGGCATGCTCAGGGAGAGGTTTCCCGACCTGACAGTAGCCCATTTCTGGCACATCCCGTGGCCTGACTGGGATGTCTTCAGGGCGGCCCCCCAGGCGATGAACATCCTTGAAGGCCTTCTCGGGAACGACCTTATAGGATTCCAGATCCCCCTCTTTGTGAAGAACTTTCTTGAGTGTGTCGATGAGGCCCTTGATGCAGAGGTTGACTATGAGAACTCAACCATCACATACAGGGGAAGAAAGACCTTCCTTTCAGCCTTTCCCATCAGTGTGGATTTCGAGAAGTTCAACCATCTGAGTTCCGCCCCTGAGACGGAAAGGAGCATAAGGAGATTGCGCAGAAAATACAACCTTCCCGCCATGGTCGGCCTCGGGGTTGACAGGCTTGAATATACCAAGGGCCTTCTTAAAAGGCTTCAGGCGCTGAACCTCTTTTTTGAGAAGTACGAGAAGTTCAGGGGTAGATTTACATTCATCCAGATAGCTGTTCCCACGAGGCTTCAGGAGCCCTATCTCAGCTATCAGAAATCAGTTGAGACCCTTATTTCAAGAATACAGAAGCGCTTCGGAAGAGACGACTGGACCCCTATTCTATACATCTCAAGGAAACTCGACCAGAAGGAACTGGTGGCCTTCTACAGGATGGCTGACCTGACTATTATAAGCTCCCTTTACGACGGGATGAATCTTGTCGCAAAGGAATATGTCGCCTCCCAGACAGACAGCAGCGGCGCCCTGATCCTCAGCGGCCTTGCCGGTGCAGCTGAGGAACTGGAAGGTGCGATCCGGGTGAACCCCTATGACATAGAGAACTTTGCAGACAGCATAAATATCGCCCTCCGGATGCCCAGGGAGGAAAAACGGATCCGGATGCAGATGCTCAGGAAACAGATCTCGGACAATGACATCCACTACTGGATAACCGATGTCCTCCGGTCCATACTCTCAATCTCCGGGATCAAGTCAGCAGGCTGTGAGTATGCCTTTGACAGAATGGACCGGATACTCAAACGGCTTGCAAGGAGGAAACCCTTTTTCTTCCTCGACTACGACGGGACCCTGTCCCCCATAGTGGATACTCCAGACGAGGCTACGCTCCCGCCACGGATGAAGCGGTTGCTCAGGGAACTGAGCAGGAATTATCCTGTAACAATAATAACCGGCCGGACACTTGATGATATCAGAAAAAGGGTCGGTATAAAAAATATAATTTATGCCGGAAACCACGGGGCGGAGATATGGGAGAATGGACAGACAGCCCATATCCAGCAGCCCGAACAGGAACTTTTTCTCATCAGAGAGGTCCTCGAGAAGCTGACTGAATCCCTCTCCGATATAAAGGGGGTCTATGTTGAGGACAAGGGCATCACCGTAAGCATCCATTACCGGAATGTCTGGACAAAGGATATCAGCGAGGTCTTCAGCAGATTCTGGTCGATCATGAAGGGCTATGAAGGCCGTTTCAGGGTAACTTCAGGGAAAAAGGTCTTTGAGATCCGTCCCTTCGCTGTCTGGAACAAGGGGGATGCAGTTAAATGGATACTCAGGAAACACGGCAAAGGTTTTCTTCCTGTTTACATAGGCGATGATGTGACGGACGAAGATGCCTATAGTGTGCTCCGGAAGCGGGGCATTACACTTCATGTCGGCCCGAACTCCAAATCGGATTACTACCTTGAGGACATTGATGATGTCTACAGGTTTCTTTCAGAAATTACTTCCCTCAGGAGGAACAGGTCATGATAAGATTTTTTGAGAAGGATCCATACTCTCCGATTCAGTATGTCTATGATGTCGATAAGGTCCTCTTCAGAAAGAAGAGCGAGTATCAGGAGATTCTCGTGTTCAAGAACGGCTATTTCGGAAAGGTCCTCGTCCTCGATGGTGTTGTACAGCTCACTGAGAGGGACGAGTTCTTCTACCATGAAATGCTCGTCCACCCCATTCTTCACGCCCATCCCTCGCCCAGGGTTGCCCTGGTGATCGGCGGTGGTGACGGAGGTGCGGTGAGAGAGGTCGTAAGGCATGAATGTATCGAAAAGGTTTATTTTGTGGAGATAGACCGGGAGGTCATCGAGACCTCAAAGCGCTTCTTTCCCACGGTCTCATCCGAGATAGACAACCCGAAGGTGGAGATTCACAACATGGATGGCGCGGAGTTCGTAAGGAACAGAAAAAACGAGATTGACATAGTCATAGTTGACTCCACGGACATCATAGGCTTTGCCAGGAGCCTTTTCACAGTCGAGTTTTTCCGCTCTATAAAGGACTGCCTCACAGACCAGGGGATGTTCGTCACGCTCTCGGAATCCCTCCACTTCCACAGGGATATGGTGGCGGATGTCCAGGAGACCCTCAGACTCGTATTCCCTGAAGTAGATCTCTACACCGCACCCATCGCAACCTATGCAGGGAACTGGTGGACCTTCTCAGCCGCCTCGGTCTCCCTCGGAATGAGGGAGCCACGGAGAGACATTGTAAGCGGAGTCAGGTTCTACTCAGAGGAGATACACAGACAGGCGTTCCTGCCCCAGCGGCTTTATGAGAAACTATTGAAAAAGGAACTCAAATGGTAATCATTTCCCAAAAAGTGAAAAATCAATCAGGTCCTCATCATGGACCTGCTCTTTTTGCCTGCAAACCTCTCAATAGAAGTCAGGACATCCGATGCCTCAAGGTTGCCTTTTATCCCTTTCTGAAGAAAAAGGTCAATCGTCTCTGTAAGTGGTCTGTCTAATAACCTGGAGGCCTCTCTAAGGGTAAGTCTGCCTTCCCTGTAAAGGTCCGCGACATAGGTCTCAAATCCTGTTTTTATCATCTTCCTTATCGCAGCAGCCTCCTCTATCTTTTCTTCTCTCTCTATCACTTTCAGGGCCTTCAATATATCGTCAGGCAGCCTTATTGTCTTCGTCTTCATCGTTCACCCCCTGGTCTCTATAAACATCTTGCAGATACTATATTCATCATCACTGATATAGGG
>WFTX01000323.1 GCA_015485235.1 Nitrospirota bacterium
ACCCACAGCAGGGAGATCGACGATATCATCGCCAAGCCCGCCTGTCTCAGCCATCTGGGTGGTTACGGTGAGTATCCTGGAATTATCGACACACGCTCCCAGGTGGAGTACCGGCGGGACCCCTATGGCCTCACAGACCTCACGGAGTCCGGGGCCTGCCATCTCAAGGGCGGTCTCAGGTCTCATGTAGCCTGCCTTCCCGGCAGCTGCAGCACCGCACCCTGTCATTACCACAAGGACGTCATTCTTTATGAACTCGGTGACAAGGTAGTTATGGATGCTGTCCTGCGTAATCCTGGGGTTGTTGCACCCCACAACCCCTGCAACGCCCCTTATCCTGCCTGCCATTATGGCATCATTCAGGGGCCTGAAGGACCCACGGAAGCTCCCGCCCTGCATGTACTCGATGTACTCATGGGAAAAACCTGCAATGAGGGGGGTGGTCTTACTCACCCTGCTGCCCTTGGTTGTCCTGTTTGCATAATTGTCCACCGCCATCTTAACGATCTGACGGGCCACATCCTTTGCCCGTCTCTCATCATACTGGATGTGGGTCGCATTCGCCATCTTGCCCTTGCTTGAGGTGGTTATCACCTTTGTATGAAACCTCTCTGCTGCCTTTGTGAGTGCCGGCATTATGCACTGGACGTCAACCATTATAGCCTCGGCAAGGCCTGTCATTACGGCAAGTTCCTGGTTAAGGAACCCGCCTGCCGACGGGATACCGTGGCGCATCAGGACCTCGTTTGCAGTACAGCACATCCCTACGAGGTTTATCCCCTCTGCTCCCTTTGACTTTGCATACTCAAGGAGTTCCGGCTCCTGGGCCGCCTCCACAACCATCTCCGCCAGCGTGGGTTCATGCCCGTGGACTACTATGTTGACATCGTTCTCCTTCAGTATACCGAGACTTGCCTCTGCCTGTACAGGCTTTGGTGTCCCGAAGAGGACATCCGTTATATCCGTGCTGAACATGCTTCCTGCCCATCCATCGGCAAGGGAGACCCTGAGAGCAGCCATAAGCAGATTTTCCGGGTCCTGATCCACGCCCATTGTTGTCCTGTGGAGTGCCTCTGTAACCTCCCTGTCGATTCCCCTTGGGACAATGCCCCACTTCCGCCAGATCTCCTGGCGTTTCCTGGGTGCCCTCTTTGCAAATACAGTCTCTCCCTTCTGCTGGCCGAACTGCTCTATTATCTTCAGAGCGACATCCCTGGCAACCTCCTCCTTTGTCCGCTCAGCAACCTCCACATCAAGAATCCTTGCCAGCTTGTGAAGCTTTTCCACATCCCTGATCTTGAAGTCCGGTGCCTCACCTGTAGCTGCCTCAAGGAGTGTAAAGGCCATATCCCTTGCGTGGTCACTGTGGGCGGCAGTCCCGGCTGCTACCATCCTCAGAATATTTCTTGCCGCCACTACCGGGAGGGTTGCACCACAGACGCCGGTGGCCGTGTTTTCAGCATCCTTCCCGACCAGCCTGCAGGGTCCCATGAAGCAGTGTTTGCAGCAGGCCCCGCTGTGACCTATGGGACAGGGTTTTATCTTCTCGGCCCTGTCAAAGGCTGTCTCCAGCCCTTCTGCCTCCACCCATTCAAGGATCTGGAGGGCTGCCTCGTCTACTGTCTTTAAAGCCTTCTCTGCCATCTTAACCTCCAAAAGTTGTTTTAATGTTGAGTGTTGAATTTTGAGTGTTGAGTTAAGGAAATAACGAATTTACTCAACACTAATCACTCACAACTCATCACTGCCCTTATATTATCGGATCCATTTCAAGGGCCGGATGGCCTACCTGTGAGAGGTACTCAACGAGCTTCTCCGAGTCCTCACAGACCGTCTCATCGGCTATCTTGTCAAGCAGGTCAGGGGCACCTTCCTCTTCAGCCCTCTTCTGGAACTGTTCCTTTACCCTCTCCTTCAGGGCCTTGGTCATCCAGACTATCCGCTTTATGCCTCCGTCACCAAAGAGGAACTTCTTGCTCGTTATGAAGTTCACACCGATTCCCATGAACCCGGGTGTCTGAACTCCTCCACCCACTGTTCCGGCAAGGGTGGAAAACTTCATGCCTATCGGCGTCATCCCCGTATGTCCCCTCTGGACTATCATCACCCCGTTGGCCTCAGGGATGATCGCCACTATACACTCAAAGCACCCGCAGGACGTCATGGGGTTTTCCATTATCGTATAGAGATTAAGTGTCTCCACTGCTCCTCCCGATGCCTGCTTCAGATACTCGTCCACACCGGTGTAACGGCCATACCTGGCATCCACCAGTTCCCCCTTGGGGACAGGCTGGTTTCCACCGGTGGGATCAATCTCATAGGCCGCCTTACCGTCCAGCCAGTTATAGGCCCCGCAGAGCCCGAGCCTCTCAGGCGTGATCACACAGACATGACTCGGTGCAAAGCTCTGGCAGAGGAGACAGCTGTAAAAGGTGTCCACTGTATCATCATTGAGGGCCGCAAGCCGCTCGTCACGGGCCTTCCATTCAGCCCTCGCCTCATCACGCCACTTTATGACCTCTTCTTCATC
>WFTX01000324.1 GCA_015485235.1 Nitrospirota bacterium
GCGGTATACAGGACATGAGGATATCCCGGTCAGGCGGGCGGCAGCGATCATCCTTGGACTCCTGAGGAACCCCGGAGCTGCGGAGCCTCTGCTTGAGATCACGGATGATGAGGAACTGAGGGATGTGGCTCTCAGGGCGCTTATCTTTCTTGGGAAGGAAAATGCAGGGATCTTCCCGGACCTCCTTGAAAGGGCCGGTCCGGAGAGAAGAGGAACTGTCGTTCACGTGATGGCCGATATAGCTGATCTTTCTTACAGGGATACCTTCATCCGCCTTCTCCAGGACAGGGACGGGCATGTTATAGTGCATGCCGTGAGGGGGCTGGGGGCTATAGGTGACAGGGAGTCCGTTGAAGCCCTCAAGGGTATTATGGACCATCCCTATCCTGATGTACAGGAGGAACTCCTCATTGCCCTTATCAATCTTAAGGACAGACTTGATCCTGAAGAGATTCTTCAGGGGGTGAAGAGTCCTGATCCGGGGGTGAGAAGGAACTCCGTCCTTCTCCTTGGGGCCCTTGACTATGATGGCGGGCTTCCTGAACTGGGGCTTGCACTAAGGGACCCCGTTGCCGAAGTCAGAGTTGCGGCTATAAAATCCCTTACGGAGATGCTTGGAGAGGCTGCCCTCAGGTATCTCAGGATCGGTCTTACCGACGAGTCACCTGATGTGAGGAATGCCGCTGTTGAGTGTATGGGAAAGATTGGAAGTTCCGAGGCCCTTGACTCGCTCCTCCTCATGGTGAATGATCCTGATGAAGGAGTACGGGCCTCGGTTGCCGGGATACTGTCAGGTTATCAGGATGAGAGGGCGATGAAGGCCCTCCTTGGTATGCTTTCTGAGAAAAATGGCTTTGTCCTTACGCGGGTTATAGAATCTCTTACTACCTACAGATCGGATATGGTGAAGGAAAGGCTTTCCAGGATGCTTGAGACCGGCGACAGGGAGATACGAAGGACCCTGCTGCTCGCACTGTCTCATTATGAAGATACAGAAGACCTGATAAGGCCCTTTCTCTTAAGTGATGACTGGGCCACAAGGCTTGCTGCTGTAAGAGCTCTGGGAAGGATCGGATCGGAGAAGGCGATGGACTACCTGGAGGGGGTATATGACATGGAGGAGGATGAAACGGTAAAAAAGGAACTGGAGGGGTTGATCGGTGCTTGAGAGGGAGGAACTGGTAACCCTTGAAGATGATGAATTCAGGCTCCTGAGGGAACTGATCCGGGACTTTTCTGGGATCTATTTTGATGACAACTCAAGGGGGCTCCTCGAGAGACGGCTGAACGGTAGGCTCAGGGCTCACCATATCAGGAATTTTCGTGATTACTACCGGTTCCTTCTCTATGACCGGAACAGGGAGGTGGAACTCCTTGACATCATGGATATCCTGACGGTGAATGAGACCTATTTTTTCAGAGAGAAGAACCAGTTGAAGGCCTTTACAGAGGAGATACTTCCACAACTTAAGAAGAAAAACAGTCAGAGAAGAAGGCTCAGAATCCTCTCTGCAGGCTGCTCATCCGGAGAAGAACCCTATACGATCGCAATGCTCGTCAAGGAAAGCGGTCTTTTCTGGAACTGGGATATAGAGATTGTGGGAAGCGACATAAACAGGAGAGTTCTCCAGATGGCCAGACACGGTGTTTACCGAAAGAAGTCATTCCGCTGTACTGATGAGTATTTTCTCAGAAAGTATTTTGAGATTCAGGATGACCAGTCTTACAGGATCAAAGACGATCTCAGGAGCCTTGTCCATTTCGGTCATCTGAACCTGCTGAATTCGATGAAGGTGGGTTTTCTGGGGAATATGGACGTGATCTTCTGTCGGAATGTACTGATCTATTTTGACACACCCTCAAGAAAGAAGGTGGCGGAGAGTTTCTACCGGCTCCTTAATGCCGGAGGTTATCTCCTCCTTGGGCATGCCGAATCACTTATAAACATCTCGTCGGACTTTACTTTGAAGCATCTGAAACACGATCTTGTTTATGTGAAACCAGAGGTCAAGGAGGATTAGAAATTGGGAAAAAAGATAAGAGTCCTGATAATTGATGATTCTGCTTACAGCAGACAGGCGATAAAGGGGATGCTTGAGAAGGCTGATGATATCGAGGTGATAGGTGTGGCTTCAGACGGGATCGACGGGATCGCCAAGACACTCCGGTACAAACCTGACATAATAACGCTTGATATAGAGATGCCTCAGATGGACGGGTTCAGTTTTCTCAGGTGGCTGATGAAGGAACAGCCTACTCCGGCGATAATGATCAGTTCCCGGTCCGATAACAAGACGATATTCCGGACCCTTGAGATGGGAGCTGTTGATTTTGTCGTCAAGCCTACAAGAAGGGCCTCTCCGGAGATCGGGAGGATCGAACAGGATCTTCTTGACAAGATTCATAATATTACAAGACGGTCGCTCAAGAAACTCACACGGAACCTGAATAATCTCTATAAGGGAAGGCCGAAGAGGCTTCCGGGAAAGAGGGTCACCTCAAGATACAGGGTGCTCGGCATAGGCGCATCCACTGGTGGGCCCCAGGCCCTTCAGTACATTCTTGCTTCACTTTCCGAGGACTTTCCCCTCCCGATCGTGATAGCCCAGCATATGCCGAGGGGCTTTACCGGACCTTTAGCCCAGCGGCTTGACAGGCTCTGCTATATACGGGTGAAAGAGGCGGTGGACGGAGAGATGCTCCAGCCCGGGGTCGCCTATATCAGTCCAGGAGGGTATCATCTGATGTTGAAGAAGAAGGGGGGAGAGGCAATAATAGACCTTGCCGAGGCTGATGAATCAGACAGGTATGTCCCCTCAGCAAACAGGCTCATGAGTTCTGTTGCAGAGGTTTTTAAAAAGCAGGCTATTGGTGTTATACTAACGGGCATGGGAAACGACGGGAAGGATGGGATGAAGGAACTCCACAGGTCGGGTGGGTTCACGATAGCAGAATCCGAGGAGACCGCAGTGGTCTTCGGGATGCCGAACGAGGTTATAAAGGCCGGGGCGGCCCGGGAGGTACTTCCCCTTCGAAGCATTCCCGAGAGAATAAAGAAGATGATTTTCCGCTGAAGAATAATGAGGAGATGAAGGAGGAGATACCCATATTGAGGAAGGCCGAGGAGTTTCTCCAGATATTCAGGAAGGGAGAGGAGTTCACCAAGTCGCTTCTCAAAGAGAATGAGAGGCTCCGGTTCAGGGTGGCAGAACTCGAAGAGGAGCTTGCCCAGAGCACAAATGAATCAAGAATAAAGAATTACAAAGAGAGAATAAGGATGCTTGAGGCGGAGATCGCCTCGATGAAGGACCGTTTCAATGAGGTGGAAAGGGAGAACAAGGACTTTGCAAAGAGATATATCGAGGTCGAGGAGGAGAACAACAACCTCGCCAACCTCTATGTGGCAAGTTACCAGCTTCACTCCACTCTTGACTACGAGGAAGTGCTGAAGATAGTCCTTGAGATAATCATAAATCTTATCGGGGCAGAGGTATTCGCTATCCTCCTCGTTGATGAGAAGAACAACCGCCTGATCCCTGTTGCTGCCGAGGGTATGGACAAGGATTCGATCCCTGAGATGGAGATTGACTCCGGTCTGATAGGAGAAGTGGTAACGGAAGGTGAAGGATACTTTTCCGATGAGATGGTTCGACTGAAGGAGATCGATCCGCGAAATCCGATTGTCTGTATTCCCCTGAAGATAAAGGAACACGTGATAGGGGTGATCGCCTTTTATTCATTTCTTATACAGAAGACGTCCTTCTCGAGTATTGATTACGAACTCTTTAATCTCCTTGCCGGACATGCAGCCACGGCGATCTTTTCCTCAAGACTCTATACACAGTCGGAGAGGAAACTTAGCACGATTCAGGGCTTTCTTGAACTCCTCAGGGATAAACCCGGGAAATAGAGGGAAAGGAGGTATCATGCCGAACATACTTGTTGTAGAGGACTCACCCACCATGAGGCAACTCATAAGCTTTGCCATGCGAAGGGTGCCTAACTCCCGTGTGATAGAGTCCACCGACGGTGTGGATGCCCTCAAGAAACTCTCCAACGAGAAGATTGATATAATCCTTGCAGACATCAACATGCCTGTTATGGACGGGCTCAAACTCGTCAGCCTTATCAGGAACAATGATGCCTTCAAGGAGATTCCCATAATAATAATCACAACAGAGGGAGCTGAGGAGGACAGAAAACGGGCCCTTGCACTCGGGGCTGATGATTATCTTCCCAAGCCCATCCAGACCCAGCAGTTGGTGAAAATGGTGAAGGATTATCTAGGTATAAAGGCCTGAGTCTCATTTGTTGTATTCCGCCCGCAGCTGACCACAGGCTGCAAGAATGTCGCTTCCCTTACTCTTCCTTATGATTACCGTCATTCCCTTCTTTAAAAGGCTTTGCTGAAACCGGAATGTTCTTTCCTCTGGTGATGGCTCAAGGTCAATGCCGGGAGACCTGTTCAGGGGGATCAGGTTCACCTTGGAAGGAATTCCCCTGAGGAGACGGTGAAGCCTCTCTGCATCTTCAAGTGTATCGTTGATGCCTGAGATCATTATATATTCAAAGGTAATCCGCTTTCTTCGCTCAAGTGGGTAGGTCCGGCAGGCGGCGAGGAGTTCTTTAAGGGGATATCGCCTGTTTACGGGCATGATACCGTTCCGGACCTTGTCGGTGGTTGCATTCAGCGAGACCGCCAGGTTAACGGGAGGGGCCTTTTCTGTCAAGACTCTGAACCCCGGCAGATAGCCTGCGGTGGAGAGTGTTATTCTCCGGCGGGAGATCTTCAAAAGTTCATTGATCCTCCGTAGCGCCTCGGCCACCTCGTTGATGTTGTGCAGGGGTTCCCCCATCCCCATCAGAACTATATTCGTGACTCTCAGCGGTCTTATAAGTCTGCTGACCTGGAGCACCTGATCCAGTATCTCATACGCCTTGAGATTCCTCCTGAGACCTATCCGGCCGGTAAGACAGAAACTGCAGCCCATTGCACAACCAACCTGTGAAGAGATGCAGAGGGTCAGTCGTTTTTCATCAGGGATAAGAACACTCTCAATCGTCTCTCCGTCATCAAGGGAAAAGAGAAACTTCCGTGTTCCGTCATGGGAGACCTGACTGGTTATCAGCCTGATGTTTCCTATCCTGGCGATCGAGGAGAGTTCTTTTCTCAGGTCCTTTGAGAATACCGTAACTTCCTCAAGGGAGGCAGCACCCTGTTCATAGATCCAGTGGACCAGCTGTTCCGCCCGGTAGTGGGGGAGCCCCCGAGAGAGAATGAACTCCTTCAACTGGTCGACAGAGATTTCCTTGAGGTCAATCATGCAGTTGATCAGGTAATTGGTATATTGGTTATTGGGTTATTCAGCCTCAACCTTGACCTCGGCCTGTCTTCGACTATGTCCCCATCTCCCAGCTTTCAAGGTAGTTCTTCTGTTCAGGAGTGAGGCTGTCGATCCTGACGCCCATGGATTTCAGCTTGAGGGATGCTATCTTCCGGTCTATGGATCCAGGAACAGGATAGACCTCCCGCTTGAGTTTTTTGTAATGCCTGGCTATGTATTCTGCACAGAGGGCCTGGTTGGCAAAGCTCATATCCATGACCGAAGAGGGATGGCCTTCGGCAGCAGCCAGGTTTATAAGCCGTCCTTCACCAAGGAGGTAGATCCTCCGGCCGTTTTTGAGGGTGTATTCCTGGACAAAGTCTCTGACCCTTCTTGTGGACCGGGCGATCTTCCTGAGTCCTGCCGTGTCAATCTCTACGTTAAAGTGGCCGGAATTGCAGATGATTGCTCCGTCCTTCATCCGGGCGAAACAGTCCCTGTGAATCACATTTATATCCCCCGTGACGGTAACAAAGAAGTCTCCGATCCGTGAGGCCTCCTTTATCGGCATCAGTTCAAAACCGTCCATTGTTGCTTCCAGGGCCCTGAGGGGATCGACCTCTGTGACGATAACCCGGGCTCCCATCCCTCTTGCCCGCATCGCCACGCCTCTGCCGCACCAGCCATACCCGCATACAACGAAGACAGAGCCTGCGACAAGTCTGTTTGTCGCCCTCATGATACCGTCAATCGTGCTCTGGCCGGTCCCGTACCGGTTATCAAAGAGGTGCTTGGTATGGGCGTCATTGACAGCGATGATGGGGTATCTGAGCACACCCTCGGAGGCCATGGCTCTGAGGCGGATCACACCTGTTGTCGTCTCTTCCGTACCGCCCAGCACCTCTTCCACTTCATCAGGATAGGATTTGTGCAGGGTGGAGACGAGATCTGCTCCATCGTCCATGGTTATATGGGGCCTTTTCTGAAGAACAGCCTCAATATGTTTGTAATAGGTCCTGTTGTTTTCTCCCTTGATAGCAAAAACAGGAATCCTGGCGTACTTTACAAGGGCAGCTGCCACATCGTCCTGGGTGCTTAGAGGATTGGAAGCACATAGCGAGACATCGGCTCCACCGTCCTTGAGTGTCTCCATCAGGTTTGCCGTCTCCGTAGTCACATGAAGACAGGCGGCTATCCTCAAGCCCCTGAGAGGCTTTGTCTTTTTGAACCGTTTCCTTATGCTTCTGAGGACGGGCATCTCCATCTCAGCCCAGTCGATTCTTAGCCGCCCCTCCTTTGCAAGGGATAGGTCCTTTACGTCGTTGGGTGTCATCTCTGTTTTCTCCTTTGATTTTATTCTCTGTGATCTCCGAGTCCTCTGTGGTTATTTGAAATATTGTAGGTTTATTATAATCCGGCGTCCCTCTTCAGGGTTTCCGCCATATCGGTCTGCTCCCAGGTGAAGTCGGCATCTTCACGGCCGAAGTGGCCATAAGCGGCGGTCTTCCGGTAAATCGGCCTTCTGAGATCCAGTTTCTCGATGATACCCTTTGGAGTGAGATCGAAGTTGTTTCTCACGATCTTTACAATCTCTCCATGAGGAATCTTTCCGGTTCCATAGGGGTCGACCAGGATTGAGACCGGCTCCGGAACTCCTATGGCATAGGCGATCTGGACCTCCACCCTCTCGGCTATACCTGCTGCAACTATATTCTTGGCGATATACCTTGCCATGTAAGCCCCGGATCGATCCACCTTTGTTGGGTCTTTCCCGGAGAAGCACCCTCCGCCATGCCTTGCCACCCCGCCGTAACTGTCAACAATTATCTTCCTTCCAGTCAGTCCCGTATCTCCCATGGGGCCTCCGATAACGAACCGCCCGGTCGGGTTTATGTGGTACTTTACCTGTTCTTCATCAAGAAGGTCCTGTGGGACGACAGGCTTGACCACTTTCTCGATAATGTCAGCCCTGAGTTCCTTGAGGGTTATGTCAGGGTTATGCTGGGCCGATACAACTACGGAATCGATCCTGAAGGGGCGGCCCTCCCTGTACTCGATTGTGACCTGCGTTTTTCCGTCAGGCCTGAGATATCCGAGGAT
Source organism: Nitrospirota bacterium (assembly GCA_015485235.1). Classification (GTDB taxonomy): domain Bacteria; phylum Nitrospirota; class Thermodesulfovibrionia; order Thermodesulfovibrionales; family JdFR-85; genus WFTX01. The sequence continues at coordinate 7,425 of WFTX01000324.1, forward strand.
GTCCTTTTTCCTGACCTCTGCAAGCCGGAGGGCGAGTTTGTGGGCGAGCATGATCGGGAGGGGCATTAGTTCGGGGGTTTCGTTACAGGCGAAGCCGAACATCAATCCCTGGTCACCGGCCCCGCCTACATCCACTCCCATGGCTATGTCGCCGGACTGTCTGTCAATGGCGGTTATTACGGCACAGGTCTCATAGTCAAAGCCGTATTTTGCCCGAGTATAACCTACGTCCCGGATTGTTTCCCTTACGAGGTCAGGAATCGGGGCATAGCAGCTTGTGGTGATTTCGCCTGAGACAAAGGCTAGTCCCGTGGTGACCAGTGTTTCGCAGGCCACTCTTCCAGTCGGGTCTTCTGATAAAATGGAATCAAGTATGGCGTCGGAGATCTGGTCTGCAACCTTGTCAGGATGTCCTTCAGTAACGGATTCAGAAGTAAAGAAATAGTTCTTCCGCGGCATGGTTCACCTCCTTGCGATTTTTCTGGAGCGGTCATTACTCCCTTTGAGGGGCAGGAGACTGAGGCCGGTAACATCCATCGCCCCTCGTTCTCTTCTTCGCTCCGATGAGAAGTGTCCTCGATCTTACCCTGATCAGGGACAAGGTCGAGAATGACATATATTTTAACACCAGCAAGGTAAATATTGAAAGGATTTTGATAAAATATAAGGGAGAGTAGTTCAGGAGGTATTTCACTCAAGACCAAGACTATAACAAAATTGCAAATCTCCCGTCTGCAGAGGGTCATCTCTGATGAAGGGAGGAGTTCAGGAAAGTGAGGTGTGATGATGAAGATACTCCTGGTGGAAGATGAAGAGAATGTAGCAGACTTTATCAGACGGGGTCTTGAAGAGGAGGAATTTGTTGTTGATGTCTGCCATGACGGGAAGGAAGGGTTTGTGAAGGCTACATCAGGCGAGTATGATCTGATGATCCTCGACATCATGCTTCCAGGTGTCGACGGGATAGACCTCTGCAAGCTGATCAGAATGAAAGAGATTATCACGCCCATCCTTATGCTTACGGCAAAGGATACAGTTGAGGACAAGGTGAAAGGTCTTGACAGCGGGGCCGATGACTACCTGACAAAACCCTTTTCCTTTGATGAACTCCTCGCCCGGATCAGAGCGCTCATAAGGAGGAAGTCCCTCTCGGTGGAGCCCCTTCATTGTGCCGACCTGAAGCTCGATTCTCTGAAGAGGAAGGTCACAAGGGCAGGACGTGAGATATATCTGAGGCCAAAAGAGTTCGCTCTTCTTGAATTCCTCCTCAGGAACAAGAACAAGGTGATGAGCCGTGCTGAGATACTGAAGAATGTCTGGGGTTATGATTTTGACCCGGCAACCAATGTTGTGGATGTTCATATAAACTTTCTTCGTGACAAGATAGACAGGGAATATGAGAAGAAACTGATCAGGACCGTCCGAGGTGCCGGATACATGATCCGGGAAGATGGTTAAGTCCTTAAGAATCCGGTTTGCTTTAGTCTATACCTTAATCCTTGCGGTTATCTCTGCTTCTTCATATATGCTGGGAGTATATCCCCATCCTTCTGGCTATTTACTCCTTCCCCTAGGCCTGTTTCTTACAGCCCTCTTCATGGCAAGACTCTCTTTCATGCCGGTTGACCGGATCGTCCAGAGAATCAGAAGGATGAAGGCCGGCGAGCCTCTTGACAATGTTATGGATGAGGAAGAGATGGATGACATCCTGGAGGCCTTCATGGAGATGCAGAAGGAAAATATGAAACAGATAGAAAGTCACAGAAGGTTTACCTCTGATGTTGCCCATGAGATCCGTTCCCCTCTGACGGCACTCAAGGGGAGCATAGAGGTTGCCCTCAGAAGAAACCGGACATCGGAGGAATACCGGGATGTGCTGAGGCGAAGCCTTGATGAGGTAAACAGGCTTCAGGGTATAGCCGAAAATCTTCTCCTTCTCTCCCGTGCCGACTACAACATAATCGAGATGAGAAGGGAATGGTTTGACCTTAATGAGCTTGTCCAGGGGATCGTGGACAGACTGAAGGGGATGATTGCCGAAAAGGGGATCGTCCTCAAAGAGGAATATTACGAACCTCTTGAGTTCTTCGGGGATCAGGGTTTTATAGATCAGGCGATCAGCAACCTTCTTGACAACGCTATAAAATACACGCCTCCCGGTGGTGTTATCAGTGTTCGGACCTCCTGCACCAACTCATCTATCCTCGTGGCCGTAAGCGACTCAGGGCCGGGTATTCCCGGGGAAGAGCAGGAAAAGGTCTTTCAGAGGTTTTACCGACTTGACAGGGCCCGGTCGAGGGCCTCTGGAGGGGCCGGCCTGGGGCTGTCAATCACCCAGTGGATTATTGAATCGCACGGGGGGAAGATAACCCTTCAATCTGCCGAGGGCAGGGGGAGTACATTTTTTCTTGCCTTTCCTCTCGAGACCGGTATCAGCCGCTGTGAGAGGGAGGAGTATCTGTCCCTGCCATCTATCTCCTGAGCGGATGAAGCCGGCGATACATTACAGGATAAGGAAGATGGGTGCGGGGGACATCCCAATCGTTTCCGAGATTGAGAGGAACTCATTCCCCTCTCCCTGGTCGGAGCTCTCCTTCAGGTCTGAACTCCATAACCCCCTGACCGAGTGTGTGGTTGCAGATGCAGGAGGTGAGGTTATAGGGTACCTGTGTGTCTCAATGGTTCTGGATGAGGCTCACCTCCTAACCTTTGGAGTAAGCCCGCTATGGCGGAAAAGAGGGGTGGGAAGATCCATGATGGTTTATATCCTTGAGATGCTCAGGGGAAGTGGCATCAGAAACCTTTTTCTTGAGGTCAGACCATCGAACCAGCCGGCTCTCAGGCTATACGAGTCCCTGGGGTTCAGGAGGACAGGATTGAGACGGGGCTACTACAGTTTTCCGAAGGAAGATGCAATTGTCATGGTAAAGGTGCTCTATCCTTGAAAAACTTCAGGGAGTCTTCGGCCTCTTCCCTTGAATGAGCCTCTATTGTAAAGATAAGGTCAGTTTCTCCCTCTTCGGATAGTCTTCTGAAGAGGGTTCTGAAATCAAACTTTCCCTTTCCTGGTGCCAGATGGTAGTCCCTCGTGCCGTCGTTGTCGTGGATATGAAGCTCGATGATCCTCCCGGCTGTCATAGAGAGCCATTCTGTGAGGGTGATTTCGGAAAAGAGGTTGAAGTGTCCGGTATCAAAACAGAGACCGAAGTCTTCATCATCGATCTTTTCAAGAAGGGCGACGAGGTTTTCAGGGTTGTTTTCAAAGATGTTTTCTATTGCGATCCTGATGCCCCTCTTCTTTGCAAGCCCAAGAAGGGGTGACCATGTCTTCAGGCTCTCTTCCAGCCAGATCTCAAGGTTGTGATCGTATTTCCACTTCTCATATCCTGAATGAAATACGACTGCCCTGGCCCTGATACTCCCTGCCAGTTCAAGGGTTTGAGTGAATCTCGAGACTGTCACTTCCCTGATGGCAGGGTCAACCGCCCCTGGTGAGAGGTCCATAAAGGGACCGTGAACGGTAAAAGACGGTCTGTAGGAGAGTCCCGAAAGTCTGGTGGCGAGGTCTCCGTCCTGGAGCGACTCAAGGGAAGCTGCATCAAGATATATCTCAATGTTGGGTTTAAAAAAGTTCAGGTAGGGCAGAAATTCTTCTACCCTCCTGAAGGGGATGTGAATGAAGAGTTCCTTTTCAGGATTTTGAAGAAACAGACTTTTTCTCCGTGGATGTCTCTTTCATGCCGTTACCGGATGACCCCTTCTCTGCCTCCATCGCCTTTTTCCTTTCGGGAGAGGCATAATCTGTCAGATACCATCCCGTTCCTTTCAGGACAAAGGAAGTGTTGGAAATGAGCTTTTTGAGTTCCCCACCACATTCCGGACAGGTGGCAAGGGGCTCGTCGCTGAATTTCTGCATTACCTCCATCTGGTTACTGCAGTTCAGACACTTGTACTCATAAATCGGCAAGGACGATCACCTCCATTTTGGTTATAAATGGCTCAAAAAACTAACAATTATTATATTAAAAGGTTTCTTTATTTTTAGTCAACCTCAAAGAGCCAACCCAGATTGCCGATAGAAAAAATACCCCAC
>WFTX01000325.1 GCA_015485235.1 Nitrospirota bacterium
ATAAAGGACTGCCTCACAGACCAGGGGATGTTCGTCACGCTCTCGGAATCCCTTCACTTCCACAGGGATATGGTGGTGGATGTCCAGGAGACCCTCAGACTCGTATTCCCTGAAGTAGATCTCTACACCGCACCCATCGCAACCTATGCAGGAAACTGGTGGACCTTCTCAGCCGCCTCAGTCTCCCTCGGAATGAGGGAGCCACGAAGGCCAGTTGTAAGCGGAGTCAGGTTCTACTCAGAGGAGATACACAGACAGGCCTTTCTCCCGGAAAGCCTCTATCAACGGCTCCTCGGCAAGAAACTCAAATGGTAATCTGTACCCCTTTCGTCTAGACTTTCAGAGTGAGCCCGTTATCCTGAAAAAAAGCGTGTTGTTGGTAAAGTCAAAATCCGGGAAATTGGAGTCCCTTTTTGTGTAGATATAACCAAGATCCGCCTTCAGCCAGTCCTTGAATTCGTACTGAAAGGCCAGGGAGGCATTATAGATATCGTCGTCCCTTTCATCGGTAACGCCCCCAAAGGTTAACTCCCCCCTGTAACTGTCGTTCCTGTAGCCAAGACCGAGTGAGCCGGTGATCTTGCCGGTAAACCGCTGAAGGTACTCTGCCCTGACAGCAGTGCTCAGGAGGTAGTCAGAAATAGAGATGGTGGTCTCGTTGGTCCTTCTCGTAGCAGCCAGTTTGAGCGATGTCTTTGGGGTAAACTGGTGGTCAACCTGAAGTTCAAATATGAAATCCTTTGCATCACCTCCTGTGGAGAAGTCCTTGTCTCCGTAGCCCGCCTTGAAGCGGCCCTTTGATTTCGCCGTGATGTCCCACTGGATACCGGCGAATAAGTGATGTTCCTTGCTGTCTGACACCGTATCCTCATCATAGTCTATGTCAAGGAATTCATACTGAACGAAAAAGGAGGTCTTGGGCATGAATCTGTAGAAGAGATATCCCGTAAGACCGTTGTCCACCCTGTCCCTGAAATCATTCCTCGATTCATCATAATCCACGAGGAAGTTTGAATACTCAGCTCTGAGCTTTAACTTCTCACTTAAATCATAAACAAGCAAGAGGTTTACAAGGTTGGAAGAAAACTTGTCAAGCTCCGTAGTTACTCCAGTCCCGCGGATGTCATGGGACTTCTGGAACTGGTCAATCAGGTCTATTGAGAGCCCTCCTCTGAAGTTGTACTGAAAAAGCCCATCGACTCTGTGATTTACTGTATTTTCCGAGGAGTATCTCTTGAACTGCTCTATATCAGCCTTGTAAAGGAGATAGGTCTGGTATCTCCGTGGAAACCTCTCCTTGAAGAGGCTGAGTTCAAGACCGCCAGGAGAAATATTGTCTGTTCTGATATTAAGAAGACGCTGTTTGACCCTTGGTAGCGATACCCATACACCCGGAGTGATAACCATCATCAGGTCATCCTTCTTGTCATCCCTGGTATTGAAGAGGTTGTCGGTATAGTAAAGTCCGAAGGAAAGGAAGGGATGGATATACCCCCCCCTCCTCTCAAAGATCTCACCTGTCAGAGGCTTGGTACCAGGCGGAGGACTCTCCCTATCACCCTTCTCTTTCACCTCTGCAGCTTCAGCCAGGATGAAGACATCTTTGAATCCTATATTCTCCATCCTTGTTCTAAGAACTTTGGCATCTGACCTTGAATCAAAAGATCCGCACTCCACCCGGTAAAGTTTGTCAGAATATCTTATGGAACAGTCCATTGCTGACCCACCCAGGTAATGAAGCACTCTGCCCGCATTTTCAGGGTTACTGAAACTCCCCCCCTGAACTGTATACCTGCCGGAAGCAAGACAAATACCATAAGTCTGGAAAAACAATACAAGAAGAACTCCAGGAAAAAACAACACTTTTCTCTTCATACTCACCTTACCCCCTGTTAAAAATACTGTAATACAAACCGGGAATGGCGATCAACCTCAAGTGAGGAGCACTCCGACTCTCTCTTCTCCCCAGCCGGTTATATCAATGAAATGCAGTATGACCGGCCCATGAAGAGTTGTCTTCAGAGACAGTTCTTGCAATGAAGATTCCCTGCGGCCACGATACGGGCAGGCAAGACCGCAGGCTATCTTCGATATGTAAGGAAGTTTTTGTCTTAATTATATTCGCTCGCAAATATCTGCCGAAGGAAGATTTATATGCCGCCGTGCATATTCGGATAAGTCTGTCTTCAGAGTTCCAGGGGACTTCAGAATGATGAAGGACTCAAAACACCCCCACCACTCCCACCGCCAGGCGGTCCCACAGCGATCGGGGTAGGTCCCCCACCAGGAGGAGGCGTATAGCCAAGCCCTGGCAGTCCCTCTCTCTGCATTATCCCGGCCAGTTCGCGAGGGTCTGCACCTGCATCAATGGCACACCGGGAGATAACATCAGATGTGGCACCAGCCTCCAGTGCACCTTTTACAATGCCTTCAAGAGGGCCCCCTCCCTCAATTGCACACCGAACAACCAGACATGCCGTATGCCCCTCCTGAATGGAAGCCTTCACCACATCCCTGCATTCATATTTATCCTTCAGTGCCCCTTTTACGACCTCACAGATATCTTTTTTCTGGATGAAGGCCTCCTTCAGATAGTCCTGAACGGACTGGCTATTTGCGGGCAAGACAGGCAGGAAAAGAATGAAGGCCAGCAATAACATCCCGTTCTTCTTGATCATACCTCCCTCCAGAGATTAAATTTTAATTAAATAAAGTATAGCATAGATTCTTTTCTTATGCAAGTTATCTCCACCGAAAATTGCCGATTGACTTTTGATCAAAAACACATAAGGCGGCCGGGGCTGACGAAAAATCAGGATTTAGCGACACCGACAGTGCCGGTCTCTAATGTAAAAGGTTTCACCGTTCAGGTGAAAAAGGGCAAGAGTGTTTATGGTTAAATCC
>WFTX01000326.1 GCA_015485235.1 Nitrospirota bacterium
GTATATGCTTTATCGTATAGCAGGCAGTACTGTTTCGGGCACAAATTAATGCGATGGTATTTAATTACACAGGGCTTAACCCTGTGAGGCTTAGCGCCATGACCTTTACATCGTTGAATGGGACTAAAGGTATCGCTAAATTTGGTGCCCTCACCAGCACTGCCTGCAACCTGTCCTTTGCTATAGTAGTTATTATGAGACAGTTAATAATACTTTAAGCATAAGGTATCGCTGGAAGGGTTTTCGGTCATAACCCCCTGCCATTTCCGGGCAGTTTTATGCAACTGTAAGGTAAGGAGGTGATTCCCCTGAAAGAAGAAATACATGAGATCAGGTGCGGTACGTTGGACTATTTCGGCCCAGGCGCGATTGAGAAACTGCCTTTCATCCTGAAGAAGTTCAGATCAACAGGCCTCAGCAAGGCGGCTGTCATAACGGGAAGGAATGCCTACAGAAAAAGTGGTGCCTGGGACAGGATATTACCGGTTCTTGAAGAAGAGAAAATAGAATTCATACACTACGACGGAATCAGGCCAAACCCCACTGTCGAGCAGGTTGACGACGCTGTCAGGACTGTGAAACCGTTGAAACCTGAATTCGTCATGGCCATTGGTGGCGGGAGTGTGCTGGATTCATCCAAACTTGTTGCCCTGCTTTTGCTTCATCCTTCATTGAAGGCCCGTGATATATTTATCAACAGGGAGGCACCCGGGAGTTCTCTTCCGCTGGTTGCCGTCAACCTTACCCACGGGACCGGTTCCGAGGTTGACCGCTATGCAGTTGCCACGGTTCCGGATGAAAGAAAGAAAGTCGGTGCATCATCAGATGCCATGTACCCCCGGTATGCGATTGATGATCCTGAACTGATGCTCAGCCTTCCCCCTGATGAGGTGCTTCACACCTCTCTTGATGCCTTCAATCATCTCATTGAGGCTGCTACTTCCACCCTCTCATCTCCATATACAAGGATGATTGCACGGGAGGGGGTGAAGGTTATTCACAAATACCTCCTCCGTGCGATTGAATCACCGGATGAAACAGAACCGAGATATTATCTCCTCTATGCCTCCATCCTTGGCGGTATTGCCATAGACTGTTCCGTGGTCCATCTCACCCATCCTCTTGAGCATGTGCTCAGCGCATTGAGGCCCGGACTCTCCCATGGCCTGGGGCTCTGTCTTCTCCTTCCTGCTGTAATAAGGACGATATACCCTCACGTGCCGGAGGTGCTTTCAGAGATACTCAAACCTGTCGTGCCCGGCCTGGAGGGAAGACCTGAGGAGGCGGAAGATGTGGCTGATGCAATAAGGGAGTGGATGGATGAACTGGGGATCAGGCCCGGCCTCAGACATGCGGGGTTCAGTGAGGACGATATCCCGGAGATAATGAAGACCTTCCTCCTTGCCCAGGGATACAGGGGTTCCGTATCTCTTGCCCCCTTGCCGGTGGATGACGGGATCATTGAGAAGATTTACAGGGATTCACTTTAAGAGAGAGGATTAGGGCAATGTTAAGGTTGATGAGGAAAGCGGGTAGCATGCAGCGTATAGCGGGCAGGGATGAGTATAAGGCGAGAAACCAAACAAACGAAACAAACAAGATAAACGAGACAAACGGAATCATCTCACATCCCGGTAATGGCGGACAAGTTTCTCCGGTGAGGTTCCTAAAACGGTATAGGAGAAGGCAAGTATCCAGTCCCTGAGCACCCCATAGAGAAGCCCTTCTTTTTCAAACCGTCTGGGAGAGACGGTGACCGGTATATCTATGAAGGCAATCCTTCCCATCCTCTTTGCCCTCCGTCCCAGTTCTATATCCTCCATGAGTGGTATGTCTGCAAAACCTCCGAGGGATTCAAAGGTCTCTTTTTTCAGGAAGATCCCCTGATCACCGTAGGGGACGGATGTGAGCCTTGATCTCAGGTTTGCACTCGATGAGACCACCCTGTAACAGAGGGATGGTGAAGAGTATCTGATGTCAAAGGCCCCCATAACAACTGATTCGTCTCTGAGGCTCTCGCGGATAAGGGAAAGGGCGTTCTCCGGTGGGATGCAGTCAGCATGGAGAAAGAAGAGTATCTCACATTCAGCTCTTGCAGCACCTAAATTCATCTGTCTTGACCGTCCCTTCTCAGAGATAAAGACCTTCCCGGTAAACCCCCGGGCAATCTCCACGGTCCGGTCAGTACTTCCGCCGTCCACGACAATGATTTCATCAGCTTCAACAGGCGCAAGGCTACCGAGGGTCCTTGCAATGGAGCCCTCTTCATTGTAAACAGGGATTATGATACTGATCCGTTCCATGAGTGCCGGTTATCGGTATATTAGTAATTAGTAATTCCCTGCACGCTATACGCTAACCGCTGCCCGCTGTCATTCCTTCAGAATCCGTCCCGTTTCTCCGTGATCGTACAGACTCCTGAATATATAATCCCCGTTGCCCCGTCAAGACTGATCTGATCGCCCTCATTGAACTCCATGTCACCGATAACGGCATATTTCCTTCCAGATGGTCTCTCTCTGATCTCCAGGGTTCTGCATCCTACAACAGCCGTCAGATCGAACTTCTGGGCCAGGATTGCAGCGTGGGAAGTGGCACCGCCATGGGCTGTGATCAGTCCGTCCAGTTCCGGCATGAGGGAGGCATCGTCCGTGCTTGTGTCAGTCCTGAGGAGAATCAAGGGCATCTCATATTCCTCCCGGAGCCTCTTCAGTACAGCAGGGTCTTCCGAAAATGAAGCGATTCCGCTCAATGCACCGCCATGTACACCTGTCCCCCTGCCAACGATGTTGGATTCCATCCTGCAGACTTCATGAAATCGGTCTGTATAACCCCGATGAAACTCCATCCTCTTTGTCTGGAGAATATATATCTCAGTGGTGTCTCCCCTCCGGATATAGGCTGATTCAACCTCCTGGGGAAGACCACCCATGGTATCCTCCACCCTGGCGGCTATCTCGTTGAAGAGTCTGAACAGGGAAGGATCTGTCTCTTCAAGGCTTATCCTCCCTCCTCCGTTCTGATCCCTCGAAAGGGGTCTGTTGTTGATCCTCCCGTACACGATATCGTCTCCAGTAGCGGCCTCCCGGATCTCACCGTAGATCTTCTCTTCCATCGTAAAGGGTTTCCTGGTGAAAAAGACTGCAGCTCCAGCGTCCCGATCGTTTCCGTAGATCATCTGCATGAGAGTTACGGCCGTACCCCAGCTATCGGAAATTCCCATTGCCTGTCTGAACCTCACCGCCTTATTGCTGAGCCATGATCTGTAGATACCCTTTATTGATTCCCTCAACTGGAGAAACGGGTCCTCAGGAATGGAAAATCCGGCCCTGGTGAGGCTTTCCAGGTATCTGTTTACCAGCTCCTTCAGAGATGATTCATCAAGACCTTCAATCTTCTCCAGAGATTTCCTCTGGAGAAGATCATTTTTTATCATATCAAAGATACTCTCATCCAGACCTGATACCACTATCCCGTAGTGCTCTATGAACCTCCGGTAGGAGTCAAGGGCGAGCCATCTGTTCCCGGAATATCGTGCAAATCCCTCGAGGGTTTCGTCATTAAAGCCCACGTAGAGGATGGAAGAAAGAATGCCCGGCATGGATACGTAGGAGCCGGACCGGACGGAGAGAAAGAGGGGGTTTTCGCTTTTCCCGTAGTTGAGCCCTGAGAGTTCCTCTATATGGCGGACAGCCTTCCTGAGGAGTCTGTCTGCTTCGGCTGTGCTGAAAAACTCCTCGAAATTCCCGGTAAGGGATGATGAAAAGACAGCTCCTGGAGGAACGGGAAGGCCCCGTTTCTTGAGGAGGATCAGGTTCAAGGCCTTGCTACCTATAAAGGGGGCGTTCTGGATTGCCTCGTCTTCACCGGTTTCGTCAAAGAGACAGAGAATCCTGTCTCCCCTTTTTTCTGCCTTTGTCACTTCGGAAGGGTGCCTGGCAATTGTCTCCCTTTCAATCACCTGTATGAAACGGTTGATCACCCTGTCAAGTTCTTCAAGTCCCGTTATCCTGCCAAGGAGCTTTCTGATCAGTATGTCTGCAAGTCTCCTCTCACGGGCAGTCCTCTCAGGGGCAATCCGTCTTAAGTGTTCAGGGAGGTGGCTCTCGGGAAGACTTTCAAGGAGGCTTCTAAGGGGTGGATGGAACTCCCTGTAAAGAACCTCCATCTGCCAGGTTAGTTCCTTCTGGATCATCCTCAGGATATCCATCATCTGGCCGCTGACAAGGATGTTGTTTCCCAGGATAGTAATATACTCCTTGATCTTTTGATTTCCCAGGCCCAGGAGTTCAAGAAGCCTGTTGAGGGCATCCAGGATCATTACAGGGAGAGAGAGGGTGATCTTTTTTTCACCTGCAGGACCTTCCATCCTCTCAAGAGAATCTTCGACCAGAAGGGATATCCGGTTTTCGGCAATCAACATCTCCCTCATTGCATCGAACTTTTGCTCATGATAGGAACCGATTACAGAGGGGATACCAAAGGCTATATGCCTTTTGAAATAAAGCGACTCCTGAGGAAGAGTCTTCTCTTCATCTCTTATTACGCTGATGGCCCTGGCTATTTTCTCTATCTCTTTATTAATTGCCGGGCATAATGATTCACCAGAGACAGGGTTTGAACTCAGTAATGAGTACTTTCTCAGTACTTCCTGGAATATCAATATCAGAAGGAGGACCTTCTTCTTGATTTCAGCTCCCGCATTCAGGGATGAAACACTCTCCTTCAATACTTCAGGAGGCAGGGTGGCCAGTTTCTTAAAAAGGATCTTTCCCTTGACAAGAAGTTCCCTTTCTTCCAGTAATATCCTGAATGGACCGGAGTATTCGTGAATCTTTCCCGGATTAATGGAGTGGAGGATTTCAACTGGGACAAGTTGGGCGAGGGCTGCCGGATCCCCCGATGCCCATGCCTCCATTATGGATTTTACCAGGTCTATGTTCCTGGGGCTTGCATTTACGTGTATCTGTTTTCTCAGGAAGTAGAGCAGGGGATCATTCCCCCAGGAGTCTATTTCTGTTGAGAGATCCCGCAGGTTCCCCGACGCTCCTACGTCATTGAAGAAGACGGGCAGTTGCTTGATAAGCAGGTAGAGGGGAAGAAAGTCCGTCCTGGGCAGTGGAGAGTTGAGGACTTCCGAAACCTGCCTCTGAAAGAGGGCTTCATCCGGTATGTAAACATCCGTTATGGCAAGGTTGCACACTACGCTTATGAGAATCTCCCTGGCTTCAGGAAATCCCAGGGAGAGGATCTTCATGAAACTCTTCAGGGTGCTGAGGTGTTCCCTGTTGAAGCGCCAGGCCCACGTCTCTTCCGATGTGCCGCTGATGGAAGGAGGAGGGATGAATACCTTTTTGAGATTATCCAGGTATACTCTCCGGATTGCCCTGTCTTCTGTGGACAGGATCTCCTCCCCGAGTTGCTCAGAGAGAAGAACCTCCCTACGGATAGATTCTTCTTTGGAAGAAACCTCATCAAGTAGTATTGAGAATGCCTTGACATCACGGTTTTTAAGGAACAATGCAAGCAGGCTCCTGATCCTGTGGCTGTTCTTGATCAGCCTCTCAGGCTGGACTGGTTTCAGAAACCTGAAAAGGTTTGTCAGTAGATAGATAAGGTCATTCCTCTCAAGGGAGTCGCAGGCCCTTATGATGCCGGACAGAATCACCTCCAGTGGATCGGTCTCAATAAGTGTTAATGCCTCTTCAATGCCTTTATCTGGCTCTTCCGGGATGCCGGATGTAAGGCCGCTTATTTCCCGGATGAGTTTTTCCCTGTTCTCCTGCAAAAAAAGTGAGATCCGCAAGCGTTCCCGGGACGGGAGGTGTTTTCCGAGTAGATCAAGGGCCCCCCTGCTGATCACAGGCATTGTTTCAAGACTTCTTGAGAGAGAGTGAAGGATGAGTTTTTTCAGTTCATCTACGGCAGTCCCAGGAGCCGAATTCTGAATGGATGGAATAATTTTAAAGAAAGCCTTAAAGTTCAGGCCGGGCTCCACCCTCTCAGAGACTATGAGCTCGCTCCATCGTGACAGATATTTTCCCCGCAGAAGAGGGTCTCCTTCATTTTCTGAAATCAATTCTGCCAGGGCTATAAGGTTTCTTACCGCCCTTTCTTTCTCGTGTCCGTGGATGGTCCTCAATGCCCGGATGAGTATCCGGTTGATGGCGTCAAACCAGATATAGAAGGCATCCCTCTGGTACCAGAAGAGATCATTCATGAAGACAGTAAGGTCAGGTATGATCTGTTTCCAGTCCTTTTTCGTGGAGGCCATGAAGGAGATGATCTTTTCGGCCTTTTCGTTCAGGCCGGGCTTGGCCCTGACGGATTCATGCAAAAGTCTCATGTTCAACCCTCGCAGATCCTCGGAGAGCTCAATGGCAGAGACGTATGCCTCACTACCACTTATCTGTTTGAGGAGAAAGGTCCCGATATGCCTTCCCTCCTGGAGTATATCAATCTGGAGGGATGAATCCTTCTGGAGGATATCTCTTTCAGAATTGAGTTCAAAAGTCCCGTCAACAACAGGAGCCCTGTCTATCTCAATGCCGCTCTGGATGAGGCAGGCCTGGATATTACCGGAAGGAAGGGCAAGTATCCTGCCGGTGAAAACAAGGCCCTGCGGGGCCTGTTTTATACAGAAATCCCTGCAGATCAGTGACTGGAGAGAACCTTTATAGGCCGTGGCAAGGGTTCCGACAAGGTAATCAAGGGCGCATATATCAGGGGGGACTTCCATTTGATATGATATAATATACCATGAGGCTAATGCCATGAAGAGATCTCTATTTGTATTTATGACTTTATGTCTGATGGTTGTTCTGCCTTCTGATTCCAGGTCCGGTAATGACAGGCTCGTCATAGATGATTTCGAATCAGGGCTCAAAGGGGGTTGGGAGAAGAAGGTGTTCGAAGGAGAGACTATCTATTCAGTTGTAGAAACCAGCGAGGGGAAGGTGCTTCGGGCTGAAAGTAAAGGGACTGCATCAGGGATGATATACAAAATCGAATATGACCCTGAAGAGTATCCTTATATCTCCTGGCGATGGAAGGTTGAAAACATCATCAGTAAGGGGGATGCAAGGAAGAAGGAAGGGGACGACTATGCTGCAAGGCTATATGTAGTTTTCCCGCACTGGTTTCCTCCCCTCTCAAGGAGCCTCAACTATATATGGGCAAACCGCCTCCCCAAAGGTGAGAGCATAGAAAACACATACTTTTCCGGTGCGGTGATGATAGCCGTTGAAAGTGGTGGTGAGAATATCGGCAGGTGGATAAAGGAGTCACGGAATATCTATGAAGACTATCAGAAGGTCTTTGGTAAAATGCCGGGGAAGGTTGGGGCCATAGCGATAATGACAGATACTGATCAGACCGGGGAGCATGCGGTGGCTTATTATGATGATATAGTAATTGAGAAGTCCCCGCTCTCTACGGAGGGGATAAGTCAATAGGAAGCTGGAGACCCGAATGTGCCAATTGACCCTGGTCAATTGGCGGCCGGGACTGCCTCAAAACAGTATTTAATGCGACAGGATTTAACCATAAACACTCTTGCCCTTTTTCACCTGAACGGTGAAACCTTTTACATTAGAGACCGGCACTGTCGGTGTCGCTAAATCCTGATTTTTCGTCAGCCCCGGCCGCCTTATGTGTTTTTGA
>WFTX01000327.1 GCA_015485235.1 Nitrospirota bacterium
AGATCGTTTCAATAGACTATCATTTTTATAGCAAGGATTTGGACAAGGCGTTTGTTGATGGCAACCTTTTCAAAAAAAGAACGAAAGATTCCAAACATAATATATTCACCGTTTTTTCTATTTTTATATCGAAAAGAGAGAAGGTTCCCGAACCTACTTAACTGACAGCCATTTAACAGTTGAAACCAAGCCTGTGAATCGCACACCAGATGTCAAGAGTTTTTCTGCCACTTATGAAGTGGCAATGAGTGATAGAAGTCACCCCCTGCCTTTATGCAGGAGGTGACTTCTTTCTGAAGAACTGGTAGTAAAGGAGCGGGACCAGGATCAGGGTGAGGGCCGTTGATGCCGTTGCCCCGAACATCATAGCAATTGCAAGGCCCTGGAATATGGGGTCAAAGAGTATCACGAAGGAGCCTACCACCACGGCAGCGGCTGTAAGGACGATCGGCCTCAGCCTCACGGCTCCTGCCTTTATCACCGCATCCCTGAGGGATACCCCGTTTTTCCACTCCATCTCTATGAAGTCCACGAGCAGGATGGAGTTCCTCACGATTATCCCTGCAAGGGCGATGAACCCTATCATGCTGGTCGCAGTGAAGAATGCCCCGAAGGCCCAGTGGCCCGGGAGTATCCCCACAAGCGTCAGCGGGATCGGGGCCATTATGATCAGGGGTGTGAGGAAGTTCCTGAACCACGCAACAACAAGGATGTAGATCAGTATAAGCACGGCTGCGAAGGCCATTCCGAGGTCCCGGAAGACCTCGTAGGTGATCTGCCATTCCCCGTCCCACTTCATGGAATAACGCTCCTGGAGTTCCGGTTCATGGGTGAAGTACTGGCGGAGTTCATAACCCTCCGGCAGGGAAAGGGCTGAGATCTTCTCCTTCATCTTCAGTATTGCATAGACGGGGCTTTCCTCCCGTCCCGAGACATCACCGGTCACATAGACCACCCTCCGGAGGTTCTTGTGGTATATGGTCTGCTCCAGGGTGGATTTCTCAACCTGCACGAGTTCAGCCACAGGGACGAGACTCCCCCCTCTGGAGGGGACCGTAAGCCTCATCAGCCTGTCTATTCCTGAGCGCTCACTGAGCGGCATCTGGAGCCTGATCTCAACGGGAGACTTCTCGTCCTTCAGGTGGAGAAGACCGGCAGTAAGGCCGTTCAGCCCTGTCATTATCGTCTTGGTGATCGCCTCTGTGCTTACACCGGTCAGGGCGGCCTTCTTCCTGTCAACATGGAAGATGTACTTTGTCTGGGGTTCCTCCACGAGCCAGTCCACATCAACCACACCAGGGGTGCTCTCGAAGATTTCCCTGATCTTGCCGGCAACCTCGATCTGTCTCTCAGGCTCAGGCCCGTATATCTCTGCCACAAGGGTGCTCAGGACCGGCGGTCCCGGGGGTATCTCGGCGATTTTCACGTTCGCACCAAACCGCCTTCCTATCTCCTGAAGGGGCTCCCGCAGGGCCTTGGCGATCTCATGGCTCTGCCGTTTCCTCAGTTTCTTCGAGACGAAGTTTACCTGGATGTCCGCCACATTCGGCCCCTGCCTCAGGTAGTAGTGCCTTACGAGGCCGTTGAAGTTGAAGGGGGCCGATGTGCCTGCATATATCTGGAAATCTGTCACTTCTGGGACGGTCCGCAGGTACTCGGACATCTGTCTTGTCGCCCGGAGGGTCTCTTCAAGGGTCTTCCCTTCGGGCATGTCTATCACTATCTGGAGTTCACTCTTGTTGTCAAAGGGGAGCATCTTCAGGGTGACCATCTTCATTGGTATCATCAGCAGGATCAGCATGAGAAGAACCGTGATAGAGGTGATCGCAGCAAGCCTGAGAAGGGGCTTCTCGATGAGGGGGGTCATCACCCTGCTGTAAAACCTGAGCATCCCCTTTCCTTCCTCTTCCTCTCCGCCTGCCTTCACCTTTTTGAGTATCCTGTAACTTATGTATGGCGTGACTATGAAGGCCACAAGGAGAGAGAATATCATGGCTGCCGAGGCCCCCACGGGGATGGGTCTCATATACGGGCCCATCAGGCCTCTCACAAAGGCCATGGGGAGGAGGGCGGCGATCACCGTGAAGGTGGCCAGTATGGTGGGGTTTCCCACCTCGTCAACTGCAAGGGCCGCCCTGAGGGGGCCGGGGCCATGTATCTTGAAGTGGCGGTGGATGTTTTCGACCACCACGATCGCATCATCCACGAGTATTCCTATGGAGAAGATCAGGGCAAAGAGGGTGACCCTGTTCAGAGTGTATCCGTAGAGATAGTTCACAAGGAGCGTAAGGGCGAGAGTGACCGGAACCGCCACTCCTACCACTATGGATTCCTTAAGCCCGAGGGCTATCGCTATCAGTATGATCACGGAGATGGTGGCAATAAGCATGTGTTCGAGGAGTTCGTCGGACTTCTCCTTTGCCGTCTCGCCGTAGTTCCGGGTTACGGTCACCTCGATGTCTGAGGGGATCAGCCTTCCCTTGAGTTCCTGGACCTTCTCAAGGGTACGCTCTGCAACCCAGGTTGCATTGGTTCCCTTCTTCTTGGCGACGGAGATGGTGACGGCACTGAAGAGGCCGGTCTCGTTGCCGGGAGCCCTGCCATCTCCCTGCTCAAGGTCATGGGCAGGGCCCAGGCCCATCAGTACATAGTTCCGGGGCTCTTCCGGGCCGTCTGTAATCCTGGAGACATCCCTGAGGTATATGGGACGGCCGGAATATACGCCTACTACCAGGGCCCCTACCTCCTCGGGAGATTCCAGGAACCCGCCCGTCTCGACAAGGTATTCCCTGTTTCCTTCCTGGAACGAACCGGATGGGAGGATGATATTCGAGGCCTTCAGAGCGGTCATTATGCTGAATGGCGAGAGGCTGTAGGCCCTCAGCTTTTCAGGATCCAGGAGTACCTTCACCTGTCTCCTCTCGCCTCCGATTATTTTTGTTTCCGAGACATCGTGGTCCTTTCCTATCTCGATGGCCAGTTCCTCTGCAACCCTCCTGAGTTCAAAGCCCCCGTATTTTTCCGACCAGAGCGTGAGGGCAAGCACCGGGACATCATCAATGGACTTGGGCTTCACCAGAGGCCTGGAGACGCCGGGAGGTATGATATCGTAATTGGACATCAGTTTGTTGTAGAGCTTTACAAGGCTGTCCTCCATGTCTTCGCCCACGTGAAACCTCACTATGGCAAGGCTCATTCCGGGACGGGTTATGGAATAGACATACTCGACACCCTCTATCTCATAGAGGAGTTTCTCCATAGGCCGGGTTACACGCTGTTCCACCTCCCTGGCCGACGCCCCCGGGTAGGTGACGAAGACATCCACCATGGGGACCACTATCTGGGGCTCCTCCTCCCTGGGGGTGAGGAAGGTTGCGAAGACGCCCAGGATAAGGGCGGAGATGATGATCAGCGGCGTGAGTTTCGAGTTCAGAAACGCCTTTGCTATCCTGCCTGAAGGTCCGAGCACTTCCATCACTCATCCCTCCCTTTCCATGTCCGGGGTCATGTTTTCACTGACATCGGTGTGAAGTAAACCGCTCAAAGGCAACACCCCGGTCTCTGCACCGGCAACAAATATATTCCTGTCAACACTTTCTGCCCGGTCCTCTTTCAGAATCCCGCCATCCACTGCCTTTTCAACACCCTTCACAACCACCCTCTCACCGGGTTCAAGCCCGGAAAGGACCTCAATCCCTCCAGGATATGCTCTTCCTGTTTTTATATATCTCAGAGACAGGACTCCGTCCTTTCCAACTGTATACACCCCTCTCAACTGTCCTCTCTTGACAACAGCGGTTTCAGGTATCAGAAGGATCTCCTTCTCTCCAAGAGGAATCCTTATTCTGCTGAAGAGGCCGCCCCGCAGGCTGCCGGGCATCTGATCAGGCCGGATCTTGACCCTGAACGTCCTTGTCGATGGGTCCACCTGGCGGATAACCTCTTTCACTACGCCTTCTGTCCTGAGTGAAAGGGACGGGAACTCAAGAAAGAGTCTCATCCCCTCCCTGACCTTGCCGAGGAGTTCTTCATTGACAGAGGCCTCCACCAGATAATCCCGTTTTTCTATTATCAGCAGCGGCACGCCCGGCATGGCCATGCTCCCCAGGTCTATCTTCTTTTCTGCAACGACGCCGCTTACAGGCGAGGTGATCCGCGTAAAGGCCCTGTAGGACTCTGCTTCCCTTACCTGGGCCTCCACTCTCTTGAGCCTCTTCTCTGCCAACTCATGTCCCAGGACGGCAAGGTCCCGCTTTGTTTTGATCTGGTCGAATTCCTGCTCTGAAATGGCTTTCTCTTCAAAGAGTGCCTTGTAGCGCTGGAAGGTCTTTTCTGCAAGGGTTTTCTCTTTCCCGGCCATCTCAAGACCCCTGAGAGCCTCCTCCCTTCCCTCTCTTGCAGCCCTGAGCTTTGCCTCGATTTCAGGTGAGTCCAGTTCTACCAGCAGATCACCCGGTTTGACGGGATCGCCGGCCCTTACATGAATCGCCTTTACCGTGCCCGTCATCCGTGCCGATACAACGGCGGTGTCTTCGGCCTTTACGGTCCCGAGGGTCTCATAATAATCGGTGACCTTCACGGGGTTGATTGCCTCTGTCACAACCCCGGAGACAACGGGCCTCTCAGGTGCAGCCTTCTCCTTGCCTCCAATCTTCTTGCCGCAGGCAGGGAGAACGAATGTTATAAGTATTGCCGTTATAATCAGGGTATATCTCTTCATTGTATCTCCTCCTTCGTCTCCATATCTCTGTTCTTTTCCCATATCATCAGGGCATGATATGAAGAAACCCCTTTACTGTCTCTGTCAAACTGAAAATATCTTGTCTTTATTCCATCTGTCCTTTTATCCAGGATGGATTCCCTCAGGATTCCGCTCTGATAATAGAGCTCTGCAAGCGCCATCTGGAGGTCATTTTCCGCCTTTATCCTCTCAGCCCTCGCCTTCTGGAGGAGTGCCTCTGTATCAAGAAGGTCTACGACTGGAGCGAGGGAGTTCTTGTAGCGGAGCCTGACGAGACGCAATGCCTCCTCTGCCTCCTTTACTGATGCCTCCGCCCGCTGGAGGTTCTTTTTCTTCTCCTCTATCTGCCTGTAGGCCTTTATGACCCGGAACCTGACTGCCTTTTTAAGTCCCTCAAGGGCTGCAGATGCCTCGTTCACGCCTGCCTCGGCCTTCCTGATCTTTGCAGGGATTGTTGGATCAAGGATATTCCACCTCAGGAAGGCCCCGACCATGTAACTCTCCCCTTCAGCCCTGAGGGGGCTCCTGTGGTCGTTGATCTGATAGCTTCCCCCTATACCAATTTCAGGCAGGAGGGCGGCCTTCTGGAGCCGGAGAAAGCGCTCTGCATTTCCAACCTGAGTCTTCATGTATTTTATCTCTTCCTTTTTCATGGAGGCGTTCATGAAGAACTCAACCGGATTGAGGTTGAGCCCCGCAGACTCGTCTTTCACATCCACGGGATCGGTTCTCCCAAGAAGGAGACCGAGACCGTATTTTGCTATATCAAGGCCGGACCTGGCCCTCTCTACCTCCATCTCCATCTTCTTGACGGCCACCTCGGTCCTCAGGAGGTCGGAGTAGAGGCCAAGCCCGTTTCTGTAACGGCTTTCGGCGATCTTCCTGTGCTCTGTTGCATCCTGTAGCCCCTTCTCTGCCGCTTCAAGATATGCCTTTGCTGTCCTGATCGAGAGGTAAGCCTTCAGAACCTCAAGAGCGGTCCGCTCCTCTCGTTCCCTGAATAGTGCCTCTTCAGCCTTTCCCTTTCCCTCGGCAAGCTCTATCCCTATGGAGATGCGGGGTGCATACAGGGGAAGGCTTAACCTGATTGATGTCTGGAAATCGCCTATCGGTGCAGGGCTGTTAAGGGAGTCAATGGCAAAGTCCTGCTGTGTGAACCTCTCCTGGTTGAGCTTTGCCATGAAGGCGTAGGTGGGGTTATCAGTCTTTGATATCCTGTGTTCAAGTCTGATTGAAGGCAGCCGGTGTGAAGCGGCTATGGCCCTCTCTTCCTTCACTCCCTTCAGCCGCCATGAATATGCCTTCAGGGAGGGGTTTTCCTTAAGGGCAATCTCAATAGCCTCCTTAAGGGTGAGTGTCTGGGCGTATGAGCTGTGCACAGGGAACAGGGAAAACACTGTAAAGGCGATCAGCAGTGAAATAATAATCTTTGCTCTCATTTCTTTCCTCCCCTGGTGCGTTGTTTTTTCATGAACTCCTGGAATGTCTTCATGTCACACCTCCCCGTCTTTTTCTGGAATTCTGTACATTCCTTCAGATTACGGAGATCCCTCTCAATGGTATCATCTCCTGAAAGCCCCTCTTCAAGGGCCCGGATGATCTTGCCTGCAGGACGGGGGACCTTCCGGTTCAGCCTGTAGAACCTGAGCTTCCCCTTCCGCCGTTCCTCAAGAAGACCGTTCTGCTTCAGGATCGAGAGATTCCTTGAGATAAGCGGCTGTGAAGCCCCTGTAACACCCATGATCTGGCATACACAGAGTTCCTTCTTGCCAAGAAGGATCACGATCCGCAGCCTGAGCGGATCAGAAAGTGACTTCAAAAGGCTGATGTAATCTTTCATATTTATATATAAGCATATGTTAAATTGAAATGTCAAGTTTCCCTTTTTTGCCACTTACGAAGTGGCAGTGAGGTGGCTGTCCTTCGTTGACAGACCCGGATGCTTTTTGATAAAATTATGTAACTCACGGGGTCACGAAGGCCCGTTGTAAATGCCACGAAGGTTTCTGAACCTTCGTTTTTTTATTTTTGAGCATAAGGCCATGAAGGCTGAGCGCCAGAAGGTGCGGTCTTCATGGCCTTTTTGTTTTCTCCGGCGATGCTGAGAACCGGATAGTGAAAGGAGACAGCGGTATGGATGTAATGGAAAAACTCAGGAAACTGATCCCTCACTGGATGGAGCACAATGAGGAGCATGCCAGGAGTTATCTTAAGTGGGCGGAGGAGGCAGAGGCTGCCGGTCTTGATGAACTGGCC
>WFTX01000328.1 GCA_015485235.1 Nitrospirota bacterium
GGTCCCAGGACAGGTCAACAGGGTTCGTCCCCACCATGGGAGCCCTTCACGAGGGCCATCTGAGTCTTGTGAGGAGGGCAAGGGATGAAAATGACGTGACAGTGGTGAGCATCTTTGTGAATCCAACCCAGTTCGGTCCTTCCGAGGACTTCAACCAGTATCCCCGGGATATTGAGGGTGATATGGAGAAACTGGAGGCTGAGGGTGTTGATATACTTTTTCTGCCTGAGAAGAAGGATATATACCCGGAAGGTTATTCCACCTATGTGATTGTGGAGGACCTTTCCGACAGGCTCTGCGGTCTCTTCAGGGAGGGTCACTTCCGGGGTGTTGCCACGGTGGTCACAAAGCTCTTCAACATAGTCAGCCCTGACAGGGCCTATTTCGGGCAGAAGGACTACCAGCAGGCACAGATAATAAAGAGGCTCACAACGGACCTTGATTTTGATATTGAAGTGGTGGTCTGTCCGATAGTGAGAGAGGAAGACGGTCTTGCCATGAGTTCGAGAAACCGGTATCTCTCTCCAGAGGAGAGGAAGGCGGCGCCTGTCATTTACCGGGTGCTCCGGATGGGTGCTGAGGGCCTGAAGAAGGGCCTGTCTCCCTCAGAGGTCCGGAAGATGATGTGGGAGGAGATGAAGAGGGAACCCCTTGTAAGGGAGATTCAGTATCTGTCGGTCTATCATCCTGAGAGTCTTGAAGATCTGACCGGCGGCGATGTTATTATAGAAAAGGGAGAGACGGTCCTGATCGCAACGGCAGTCAGGATGGATAGCTCCAGGCTGATTGACAACATACTGGTGGATCTCTGAGTCCAGAAAGGCAGAAGCCAGGAAAGACACCGGCTATGACCAAGAACCAATATAGCAACAATATACCAATAAACAGATCATGAACCGTGTATATCTTCAGATACTTGACAATCCCTTTGAGGATCTCGTTTACAGCGAGACCTCCTATGACGAAGGCGTGACCAACCATGCCCTTGCCGAGGAGCTCCAGAACTCCTTTGATATCCAGTATCCGAGCATGGTTCATGTTGAGTATGTGGACCTGTTTCTCGAGGATGAGTCGAGGTTTCCCGAGATAAGGGAGATGCTCAGTCACGGCCTCATAAGACTGCCTGTCATCCTGATAAACGGGGACCCCTTCCTCCACGGGGGGATTTCCTACCAGGTGATCATGGAGGAGGTGGAAAAGATAATCTCCTCCGGGCCGCTCCACTGATGTCCCGGCTGAGAAGAGCGTATAGCGTGGAGCGGGTAGCGGGTAGGGAAAGGACCAATAACCAATATACCAATGACCAATGACTTAATGCCCCCCCTGCTTCGGGTAAACGACTTATACAACTGTACGGTTTACTTTACGTAATTGTTGCATAAAATCCGGCTCTGAAATACATGAAAGCCGCATAAATAGAGGCATTCAGGCCTATAGAAGGCCGGCAGGAGGACTTCACCTGCGGTGAACTCCTCCGAGATTGCCACGGCCAACTGCGTTGGCCTCGCAATGACGTCCTGGTTGCGGTCATTGCGAGGAGTGTAAGCGACGAAGCAATCTACTTTATGCAACATTTAGGTTTACTCAACTGGAAACTCTTTTCAAGGAGTATGAATGATTGAAAGGGCTGACAGGGAGAAGATCACCGGCTTTCTCAAGGACCGGTTCGGGATAGAAGAGGAGCACCTTGAGGGGTATCACTTCTATGAAGGCCGGAGGTCTGTATGGTTTTCCACGGTGGAGATGGATCCGGAGTTCTTCGGGATGAAGAAGGTCGAGTTCCCGGGGATCAGGGCCCTCAGAAAGATCAACGGCCATTACAAACCGACCACATTCTTTCTCCAGATTCTGGGCGCTCATGCAACAAGGAACCTTATAGACCTCGGGAGGGAGGAACTCAGGGAACTTCTTGAAGAGGGACGGCTCGCAAAGGACTTCCCCGGGGTGGATGAGGGTTATGTTATTATCACTTACGGAGGGGAGATCCTCGGCTGTGGTCTCTACAGCAGGGGAAGGCTGAAGGCCCAGTTCCCGCGGGGCCGGACCGAGGCCCTGGGTCTTTCCGGCCTCTATTGAGGGCAGAAGGGATGGCGAACCTGATTATTCATGGACATTTTTACCAGCCCCCGAGGGAAGACCCCTGGACCGGGAGGATACTCAGGCAGTACTCGGCCTATCCCTACCACGACTGGAACGAGAAGGTGAATGCAGAGTCCTATGCGCCCTGCTCGGTTGCAAGAATACTGAACCCCGCAGGGAAGATCATCCGGCTGGTGAACCTCTATGAGCAGATCAGTTTCAACTTCGGCCCCACACTGCTTGGCTGGATGGAGAATGCCTCCCCCGGTGTATACAGGGCGATAATCAGGGCGGACAGGAAGAGCCGTAAGGAGAGGTCTGGTCATGGGAATGCAATCGCCCAGTGTTACAGCCATATGATAATGCCCCTTGCCGACAGAAGGGACAAGAAGACCCAGATCCGGTGGGGGATCACTGACTTTATCCACCGGTTCGGTCGCCGGCCCGAGGGGATGTGGCTGCCTGAGACCGCCGTTGACATGGAGACCCTCGAGCTCATGGCAGAGGAGGGGATCAGTTTTGTAATACTCGCCCCCCATCAGGCGAAGAGATACAGGAGACCAGGGGGTGAATGGATTGAACCGGCTGGAAAGGAGGGCCCGGCGGATCTGGATACAGGGCGGCCTTACAGGGTTGATCTTCAGGAGGGGAGGGATATGGCGGTCTTTTTCTATGATGGTCCCCTCTCCCATGACATAGCCTTTGGAGGGCTTCTTAAAGATGGCGAGGCCTTTGCTGAAAGGCTTTTTCAGGAGGCGGAGGAAAAGGGACTCCTGAATATCGCAACCGACGGTGAGACCTATGGCCATCATCAGAAGTTCGGGGAGATGGCCCTTGCCTATGCCCTCATGAAGATTCAGGAAAAGGGCGGGCTGGAGCTCAGGAACTATGGGGAGTTTCTGGAAGAAGAGCCTCCCGGGTACGAGGTGGAGATAAATGAGTTTACCTCCTGGAGCTGTGTCCACGGGGTGGAGCGATGGAGGTCTGACTGCGGATGCACCACTGACAGCAGGCCGGGGTGGAGCCAGAAGTGGAGGGCTCCACTGAGGGAGGGGCTCAACTGGCTCCGGGACCGTTTCCGTGAGATCTATTACGATGTCTCAGATGGGCTGCTGACCGATCCAGATGAGGCACGGGACAGCTATCTTGATCTCCTGCTCAAAGGGGAAGAGGGAAGAAAGGCCTTTGAAGATCGCTTCGTACCTGCCGGCGCTTCAACGGATAATCTATATCCCCTGATGGAGATGGCAAGGGCAGGGATGCTGATGTTTACCAGTTGTGGCTGGTTCTTCAGTGATATCTCGAGGATAGAGACCATCCAGATACTCGGCTATGCCGCAAGGGGGATCGAACTTGCAAGAGGTGTTTCAGGAAAGGACCTTACAGAGGGGTTTCTGGAGTTCCTCGCCGAGGCAGAGAGTAATGTTGAAGGAGAGGGTAGCGGGGCCGATATCTACAGGAGGAGGGTGCTCCCACAGAAAGAAGGGCTCCGGTCCATCGTGGTCTCCATCGGGTTCAGGATGCTCTTTGACGGGGAGGAAAGGCCGATCCCCGGAGAGGCCGGGAACTTCCGGATAGGGATTATTGACAGGAGAGACGATGAGACCTCAAAGAGGGTGAAAGTGGAGACCCTGGACCGGCTGACCAGGGAGAGAAGGATATATCTCTGTGCAGCCGCCTTCCGGGATGGAGGGAAACCCATGGCAGCAGTCCTGGAACTTGATGATACACTAAACACCTCTTCACTTCTTGACATGGAACTGGAATCGCTCCTGAGTGATATGGAGCAGAGTGGGGGCTGTCTTGTAAGCCTTGACGACCTTTCCACCGATGACAGGGCAGAGGTACTTTACGGTCTCAAGAGGAAGGTAAGGGAAGACCTGAGGGAGAGGCTCGGAGATTTTTTCAGGCAGAACTCCAGGGGGATCTTCCTTCTTTACGGGCCTGAAGAACCCCTTTCCAGGGACTTTCAGGCAGCAATGGAGATCCTGGCCTTGGAAGAACTCAGACTGGACGGACCTGACAGGACTGCGCTCATAAACCTGCTCCTTGAGATGAAAAAATGGCGTATCCCCGGGACTCCCGGTACAATGGAGATGCTCCTCAGGAAGAGGCTTGAAAGGGAGATGGAGGTCCTTGCACATTCCCCTTCCCCTGAGGCGGCATTGGAGATGGAAGAGATAGTCGGCCTGAGCAGGGAGCTGGTCCCGGGGCTGAACCTCTGGACCGTCCAGAATATATTCCACCGCATTTACCGGGATGAACTCAGAAAGGGTGAATCCGGCATCCCGGGCGGGATGGTCAGGCTTGGCGAACTCCTGGGGTTTGATATGGATGCTATCGAGCAGGTTAATAATGAATAATGAACGTCTTGAAAGACTTGTTGAGAGGCTGGGAATCCAGCGGAGTTACCATGACGTCTGGGGAAACCTCCATCACCTGAAGGAAGAACCCCTCCTTGCAATACTGGAAAGGGCCGGCCTTACGGAAGAAGGGGAAGAGGCCGGATCAGTCCTTCCCCCGGTGCTCCTCAGGCAGGAAGGCGATCCTGACAACA
Source organism: Nitrospirota bacterium (assembly GCA_015485235.1). GTDB lineage: Bacteria > Nitrospirota > Thermodesulfovibrionia > Thermodesulfovibrionales > JdFR-85 > WFTX01. The sequence goes on from WFTX01000328.1 coordinate 4,637, forward strand.
CCTTGGACTTAGAGATCCCTGGGGCTAAAGTGGGATACAGTTCATTGCAACTGACCCTCAGGGATGAAGAGGGTGAAGAGATGGATCTTGAGCCGGAACTGACCTGCACTATAGGGGAGCCAATCCGTCTTATGGCCTTCCTCCCCCGTGACCTCGAGAGGGGGTATTATCAGTTGATCCTGAAGGGCCGGGAGGGGAAGAGTGAATTCATCAGTACATCCAGGCTTGTTGTTGCACCTGTGCGGGCCTGGCTCCCGGAAGAGATGCTCCGGGGAGAGAGGATCTGGGGACTTGGCCTCAACCTCTACTCCCTGAATTCCGGAACAAATCTCGGGATAGGTGACTTCGGAGACCTCAGGGAGATGGTCAAGCTCGTGGGTGATGCAGGAGGCGATTTTCTTTCCATAAGCCCCCTTCATATGATACCGAACCGTGTTCCCTTCGGTGTGAGTCCCTACTTTCCCCTGAGCAGGCTCTATATAAACCCGATATACATAGATGTCAGTGACTTGGTGAGCCTTGAAGGCTCGGAAGAGGCAGAGAGGTTCATGGAGTCAGACTACTTCAGGCTTGAGACAGAGAGGCTGAGGAGGTCCCGGTTCATAGACTATGACGGTGTGTACAGCCTCAAGATGAAGATCTTCAGAAGGGCCTTTGATGATTTCCATGAGAGGGAGTATCTGAGGGGCACGGAGAGGGGGGAGGCCTTCAGACGGTTCTGCAGGGAAGAGGGGAAGGCCCTCCGGATCCATGCCCTCTTCATGGTCCTGGAAGAAAGGTACTTTCAGGAAGGGCTTTACCACTGGAGGGACTGGCCGGAGGGCTATCATGATCCTGAGAGTGAAGATTCCAGGGCGGCTTCCGTGAGATGGGAGAGGGAGCTGCTCTTTCAGAAATACCTCCAGTGGGTGGCAGAGGAGCAGATTTCAGATATCCAGGCCCTTGCCCTCAAAAAGGGGATGGTTATCGGGCTCTATACCGACCTTGCCCTTGGCGCACCGGAGATGAGCAGTGAGGTCTGGGGCAGAAGGGATCTCTTTGTCCGGGGCGTGACTGTAGGGGCTCCCCCTGATGATTTCAGCCCCATGGGGCAGAACTGGGGCTTTCCTCCGCTCAGGCCTGACCGGTTGAGGGAGACAGGATACGATTTCCTCATAGACCTGTTCAGGCGGAATTTAAGGCGGGGAGGGGCGATCAGGATAGATCATATACTCGGGTTCTTCAGGCTCTTCTGGATTCCCGAGGGGTTTGAGCCTGGTGACGGGATATATGTGGGTTATCCCTGGGAAGAGATACTCTCCATCATCTCCCTTGAAAGCATGAAGGCCCGGACCGTGGTGATCGGGGAGGACCTGGGGACGGTGGGGGAAGAGGTGAGGGCTGCCCTCCGAAGGTTCGGGATGCTCTCTTACAGGCTTCTCTATTTTGAGAAGGATTACGGAACAGGCGAGTTCCTGCCGCCTGAGGCATATCCTGAATGGGCGCTGGTCTCGGCTACCACTCACGATCTTCCTACCCTCGCGGGCTTCTGGATCGGAAGGGATCTTGAGGTGAGGAGGGCCCTTGGCCGGTATCCTGATGAGGAGGGCTTTGAGAGGGACCGGCGGGAGAGGGGGTATGACCGCTGGAGGCTCCTGAGGGCGCTTGAGCGGCAGGGCCTCCTGCCTGAGGGATATTCATCCGATCCCGGGGAGATCCCGGAGATGACGGAGGATCTCATTCTCTCCATATACAGGTACCTGGGCAGGACCCCTTCGAGGATGCTTACGGTCAACCTTGACGATATACTTCTTGTCAAGGACCAGCAGAACCTGCCCGGGACTGTGACGGAGTATCCCAACTGGCGGAGGAGGCTCACCAAGACGGTTGAGGAGATAGAAAAGTCAGGGATAATAGGCAGACTCAGAGGTATAAGGGACAGATAACCCTGTTTGACAAACCTTCCATTGTTCCGTTAATATAACCTCCTTACGGCTATGACTGTCCGACCAAGGGCCCTTGAGCACTGGGGCTCCAGTCCCCGTAAGCTATAAGACAAAGGTGGATTTACTAACAGTCTCATAATAAGAAATTACAGACTGTATGAATCATCGAATAGCAGGCAGTACTGTTTCGGGCACAAATCAATGCGATGGGTTTTAATCAGACAGGTCTGAACCCTGTGAGGTATAAGGGTCATGACCAGTACATCGTTGAAGGCACTGGAGGTATCGCTGAGTTTGATGCCCTCACCAGCACCGCCTGCTCTCAGTAGTATGTTGCAGTTATTTCGAGACAGTTAATTAAGAGGTTCAGAATGTGCAGACTGGCGGCTCTTACATCTGAGGAATACATATCCCCCATGGAGAATATCCTTGCCCTTGAGACGATGAAGGAAGGGCATGACGGCTCCGGTATGGGCCTGATTCTGAAGAACCTGGGCGGAGAGTTCGAGGAACTGAAAGATTATCCCATACTCTCCGGTATCTGTTCTAAGGACGGTCTCCATGCCATGGATGACTATCTGAACAAGGCCGGATTCAAACTACAGTACACATGGACACCCAAGATAAGGCCCAGAAAGGGGATAGTCAGGAGGGACTACTACTTTGCCCGTGTCTATGACTATCCCGACGAGTACAGGGATAAGTCCTTTGAAGAGAAGGAGGACCTCCTTCTCAGGACGAGGATTGCCCTCCGGAAGATGGGGGAGGCTGACGAATCCATTATAGTCTTTTCCTTCTACCCCGACATACTAACCCTCAAGGAAGTGGGTGATCCACTTGAACTGGGGGAATTCTTCGGCCTTGACAACTCCACCCTGAAGGCCAAGATAATCTTCGCCCAGGGGAGGCAGAACACCAATTATGCGATAAACCTCTATGCCTGTCACCCCTTCTTCATCCAGGGTTACGGCTCCATGACAAACGGGGAAAACACCGCCTTTGTCCCTATCAGGGAGTTTCTTACAGGGAAGGGGTTCCATGGATATATGGGGTATAACAGTGACAGTGAGGTCTTTACTCACATACTCCACTATACTTGCAGGATGCTGGGTCTCCCTCTGATCTATTACAAGGATGTAATAACCCCGCTCAAGGCCTCGGAGATTGAGGAGCGTGAGGACAGGGAGGTGGTCTGGCACCTGAAGACCGCACTGAGGCCCCTCTGCATAGACGGGCCCAACTGCGTGATAGGATTCACGCCGGACGGGACCTGCTTCATGGTACAGGATTCGAAAAAGCTCCGGCCCGGAGTGGTGGGTGGCGTGAAGGGCAAGTATGCCCTGATGTCCGAGGAATGCGGGCTTGACAGCGCCATCCCCGAAAGGGACAGGAGCCTTGATATTTTCCCGATGAAGTATGACATGGTGATTGTCTCACCGGAAGCCAAGGAGGTAAGGGTATGGAACCAGCGGCAAGGCTGGACAACAACCATCAGTTAGCCCTTAAGGATTTCCCCTATATAATCCGCTGGCGGGATGACCGGTGCAAGCGGTGCGGCAGATGTACGGCCGTCTGCCCCATGCTCTCGATAGAGCCGGCCGTAGTGCTTCAGAGGGTGGTCCAGTCGGAAAGCCCCCTTCCCGAGCCCAAAGCGGTCAGGAAGGTTGTAACGATTGTAAGACAGGTGACGGATATAAACCGTTACTGTACAGGCTGTGCTACCTGTAACCTTGTCTGTCCCAATGATGCCATAGAGCCGGAATACAACCCCCAGCACAAGTTTCTCTTTCACAAGAACCGTGGCGGCCATCCCTTCAGAAGGGGTGGGAGGAGGAACGATCCTGCACCGTCCACTCTGGAGAGGCTCAAGTTTACGAGGATATCCATGCTCACCGACCCTGCCCTTGATGCAGGCAGGCATGAGTTCAGAATAAGGACATATCTCGGGAGGATTCTACCCCCTGAAGAACTCCCGATCAGGATAGTCAACGGGAAGGCGGAGATCGATAAGACCTCAGGGAAGTTCATCCCTCCCGTAAGGGAAATATATCCCGTGATGATAGGGAGCATGTCTATCGGGGCCCTTTCTCCCACGATGTGGGAAGGTCTTGCGATGGGGATCACCTATCTGAATGAGGTGGAGGGGATGCCCGTAGTCATGTGTTCAGGGGAAGGTGGCATGCCCCAGAGGCTGCTCCGTTCCAGGTTCCTCAAATACTTCATCCCCCAGATCGCCTCCGGCTATTTCGGCTGGGACGAGATAGTCCGGGCGATACCCCATATGGTAGAGGACCCCTGTGCCATCGAGATCAAGTACGGACAGGGTGCAAAACCCGGAGACGGCGGGCTGCTGATGGCCCATAAGGTGCTCAAGCTGATATCCGAGATCCGGGGTGTCCCCATGGGTGTGGACCTCCCGTCACCCCCCACGCATCAGACGAAGTATTCCATCGAGGAGTCCGTTGCCAAGATGATCCAGTCAATGTCCATGGCATGGGGATTCCGTGTCCCGGTGTATCCGAAGATCTCGGGTTCACGGACTGCAAAGGCTGTGCTTAATAACCTGGTCCGGAACCCTTATGCAGCAGCCCTTTCCATAGACGGAGAAGACGGAGGGACGGGAGCGGCCTACAATGTCTCCATGGACAAGATGGGCCATCCCATCGCCTCCAATGTCAGGGAGTGCTATCTCGACCTTGTTGCCCAGGGGAAACAGAATGAGCTCCCGCTGATCGCCGCAGGCGGGGCAGGCAAGCAGGGGAACCTGGCAGCCAATGCTGCTGCGCTCTTCATGCTCGGCGCATCGGCGGTTTCCATAGGCAAGTACATAATGCAGGCTGCAGCAGGCTGCTTTGGCGATGAATACAACCGGTGTAATGTATGTAACCTCGGAAGATGCCCGAGGGGTATTACCACCCAGGATCCAAGACTCTACAGGAGGCTCGACCCTGACAAGGTCGCCGAGAGGGTGGTTGAGGTCTTCAAGTCCCTTGATGTGGAACTGAAGAAGATATTCGCCCCCATGGGAAGGAGCACCGAGCTTCCCATAGGCATGTCCGATGGTCTGAGTGCTGATGATCATGCCGTGGCAGAGCGGCTCCAGATAAGTTATGCCTGTTAGAGGAGAATGTTGATAAATGGCTGAAAAGGTTGTGATTCAGGGAAAGGTTGACGGCAAGAGGGTTCCTTCAAGGATACTGGAGGAGGAGATCCAGGAGGCGGTCCGGAAGGGCGCCCGGGAACTCCTGATAGTAGCCGACGGCCAGCACGGTATAGGCGGGAGGATATGGCCCCGCGGAGAGACCGTAAAGGTCATTGTGGAAGGCCCCGTGGGCCAGAGACTCGGGAGCATGGGGATGTTCGGGACCGAAATACTGGTGAAGGGTTCCGCATCTGACGATGTGGGCTGGATAAACTGCGGTGCAAAGATAACCGTCCTGGGGGACGTCACAAACGGGGCCCACAACGCCGCTGCCCAGGGCGTGCTCTATGTCCAGGGCGGAGGCGGTGCCCGTTGCGATACCATGACCAAGCACAACCCCCGGTTCGACCCGCCCCAGTCCTGGTACTTCCGGGACGTGGGTGACACCTTTGCAGAGTTCAAGGCAGGCGGAGTTGCCGTTGTCTGCGGAGTAAATCCGAGGAACAAGAAGAACATCCTTGGCTACCGGCCCTGTGTGGGCATGGTCGGCGGGGTGGTATATTTCAGAGGGCCCATTGAGGGCTACAGTGAGATGGATGTCAAGCTCCTTGACCTGACAGATCAGGACTGGGACTGGCTCCTCACCAACATGAAGCCCTACCTTGAGGCGATAGACAGGATGAATTATTTTGATGAACTGACCGCCTCAAAGGATGCCTGGAAGAAACTCATTCCCTATACAGCACAGGAGCGGGCTAAGAGGCCGTCCTTCAAGATGTCCGTAACCGAGTTCAGACAGAATATCTGGGAAGAAGGTGTTGGAAAGGGTGGTATTTTTGCCGAGTATATAAGCCATCCAATGACTGTGCTTCCCTACATCACAACCGGGGAGGACAGGAGATACAGGCCTGTCTGGAACAACCAGAAATACTCGCCTCCCTGCGAGTACAACTGCCCTTCCGATATTCCCACACAGAAGAGGGCCCAGTTGATACGGTCCGGCAGACTCACGGAGGCCCTTGAACTGGTACTCCAGTACAGCCCCCTGCCTGCCACGGTCTGTGGTGAGATCTGCCCGAACCTCTGCATGGATGCCTGTACGAGGGGGCAGGTTGACAGGCCGATAGACATCAAGGAACTCGGGAGGGTGAGCCTTGAGGCGAAGGCTCCCAGGCCAAAGGAGAAGACAGGGAAAAAGGTTGCCGTCATAGGCGGCGGGCCCGGCGGGCTTTCTGCTGCGTGGCAGCTTGCCCTGAAGGGGCATGAAGTTGACCTCTACGAGGCAGAGGACAGGCTGGGCGGAAAGCTGGAACTCTGTATCCCCAGGGAGAGACTGCCCCAGGAGATCCTTCAGAGCGAGCTTGAGAGGTTCCGGGCCATTGGTGTGAAAGTCCATCTGGGTGCCAGGGTTGACCGGGACTTTTTCCAGAATATATACGATGAACACGATGCAGTGATAGTGGCCTGCGGTGCCCACAAGCCAAGGATGCTCCGGGTCGAGGGTGGCGAGCATATGGTCACGGCCTATGACTTCCTGAAGGGTATAAACACTGA